>NZ_JBHVKJ010000028.1:0-79697 GCF_042798275.1 Nocardioides sp. NPDC057767
GAGGCCGCCTTCGGCGTATCTGGAGGCGTGCCTAGGCGATGTTGTCCTTGTCGATGACCTCGCCGGTGACGATGTCGTCGTTGCGGGGCCGGGCGCCCGGACCGAAGGTCGAGGGCATCGCTGCGGTGACCAGGCGCTTCTGCACGACCGTGGCCAGGATGCGCCGGAAGAACGGCCGGGTGAACGGCAGGATCAGCACGATCCCGAAGATGTCGGTCACGAACCCCGGGCTGAGCATCAACGCACCGCCGAGCAGGACCAGCGCGCCGTCGGCGATCTCGTTGGACGGCAGCTTGCCCGAGGAGAGCGCCGTCGTCAGCGCGTTCCAGGCGCGGGAGCCCTCGCGTCGCATCAGCCAGGCACCGAAGATCGAGTCGGCGATCAGCAGCAGGATCGTCCACCACACACCGATGACCTGGCCGACCTGGATCAGCACGAACAGCTCGGCCAGCGGCATCACCAGGAACAGCAGCACCAGCACCCAGGAGAGCCTGCGGCGTCGCGTGGTCATCGACGGCCTCCCACGAGACGCTCCAGCCCGAAGCGGCGCAGCAGCCGGAGCAGCTGCTCCCGGCGCTCGGCCAAGCCCCAGCGGGTCACCCGGCGCATCGACTCGGCAGCGACCGCCGGACTCATCTTCGACTCGCCCCGGACCCGCTCGATGAACTGGATCGGGACCTCCTTGACGGTGAGACCGGCCCGCAGCGTACGCGTCACCATCTCGGTCTGGAAGACGTAACCGGTCGACTCGACGCTGTTCAGCTGCAGCTTCTCGAGCGTCGTACGCCGGAAGAGGCGGTAGCCCGCGGTGGCGTCGTGGACGCCGATCCCGAGCAGGAGCCGGACGTAGAAGTTGCCGCCGACCGAGAGCAGTCGCCGCGACAGCGGCCAGTTGACCACCGACCCGCCGCGGACCCAGCGGGCGCCGATCACCAGGTCGGCGGAGGTCAGCGCCTCGAGCAGCAGGTGGAGCTCCTCGGGCTGGTGGGAGCCGTCGGCGTCCATCTCCCCCACGACGTCGTAGCCCTGCTCGAGCGCCCACCCGAACCCGTGGAGGTACGCAGCCCCCAGTCCGGCCTTCTCGGTGCGGTGCAGCACATGGATCTGCTCGTCGTTGTCCGCGAGCTCGTTGGCGATCGTGCCGGTGCCGTCGGGCGAGCCGTCGTCGACGACCAGTACGTCGACGCGGGGCTGCGCCTTGCGCAGCCGCCCCACGATCCAGGCGAGGTTGTCGGCCTCGTTGTAGGTCGGGATCACCATCACCGCCCGGCCGATCTCGGTCCAGGGTGGAAGCTGCTCGTTCGTCACGTACGCCGGCCTTGTCAAAGGATTGGGGTGGAAGTCACAGGATATCCGTCCCACGGTCGAACCCAAGATCCTCGCGCCGTCGAGCGCAGCGGAGGAAGACGAGGGTGAAGCGGAGGTGCTGCGCGAATTGCGAAGCAATCGCAAATAGAACAGCGCCGGAGCGTCCCTCGTCTGGACGCAGCGGAGCGAGGGAGCGGAGCGACCGAGCGCAGCGGAGGAAGACGAGGGTCAAGCGGAGGCGCTCGCGAATTGCGAAGCAATCGCAAATAGAACAGCGCTGAAGCGCTCCTCGTCTGGACTGACCAGAGCGAGGGAGCGAAGCGACTGAGCGGCGGGAGGGAAGACGAGGATCAAGCGAAAGCGCTGCGCGAATTGCGAAGCAATCGCAAAAGGTACAGAGCGCGGGAGGAGCAAGACGTTCTTCGGGCCGTTCCGATCCCTGCTGGATGCAGGGAGAAGATCGTTGTCTAAGGGCGCCTTGGCCCTCCCGCGTTGCCCTCGCGGCCGTTGACCGCGCCCGCGAAAACGGAACGAAGGTATGCCTGGCTCGACACCCCCCGACCCGATTCGTCGAGCGCCGGTCCGCCAGCCGCGACTCTGCATGGGCGAACGCTGCCACCATCACCCGCTGGCTCGACGTAAGTCAACACGGCACTGACCTGCGGAAACACATGTTTCCGCAGGTCAGCAACAGCCTGCGGGCCGCGAAAAAGCAAAGAATTCCCGAGGAATCTCGGCGCGTCGCATACGCGTGCCCGTCACGGCGATCAGGGAACGACGACAGTACCCCGTGCGGAGGTGGCGAGGATCGGCTGGACCAGCATCTCGGCAGCCCCGGGGCGGGCCTCGGTGGCGGTGCCGCGGGCCACGACGTACACGGCGAACTCCATCACTCGGGACCGTCGGCCGGCCTTGGCCAGCTCGCAGGTGATCTCGAGGACGTCTCCGGCGCGCACGGGCGCCTTGAACTGCACGTCGTCGTAGGAGGCGAAGAGGCCTTCGTCGCCGTCGGTGAGGATGCACATCTCGGTCGCGACGTCGCCGAAGAGGCCGAGGCTGTAGGCGCCGTCGACGAGGTTGCCGGCGTAGTGGGCGTGCGAGTAGGGCACGTAGCGGCGGTGGACGACCTTGGTCCCGATCACGGGCCCGGTCTCGGGTGACGTCATGCTGCGGGCTCCTTGGCGGTGGTGCGGTGGACAAGGTAGGAGGCGACCTCGGCGGGCGTGGTGCCGCGGCCGAAGATACGGTCGACGCCGAGCTCACCGGTCATCGACTCGTCGAAGCGGGGTCCGCCGACGACGAGCAGCGGTCGCTCGCCTGCCGGATAGGCCTCGCGGAAGGCGGCGGACATCTCCCGGGTGTTGAGCAGGTGGGCGTCGCGCTGGGTGACGACCTGGGAGACGAGCACGGCGTCGGCGCGCCGGGTGACGGCGGCGTCCACCAGGGACGGCACGGAGACCTGGGCGCCGAGGTTCACGACCTCGATCTCCTTGTAGTACTCCAGCCCCTTCTCCCCCGCGAACCCCTTGATGTTGAGGATCGCGTCGATGCCGACGGTGTGGGCATCGGTGCCGATGCAGGCGCCGACGACGACCATCGGCCGTCGCAGCGTCTCCTTGATCACCGCGTTGGCCTCCTTGGGCGTCAGCAGCGGGAAGTCGCGCTCGACGACCTGCACCTTGTCGGTGTCGACGAGGTGGTTGACCTGCCCGTAGACGACGAAGAAGGTGAAGTCGTCGCCCATCGGCTTGGAGTGGACGACCATCGCCGGCTCCATGCCCATCTTGTTGGCCAGCTGCAGCGCGGCACCGTCGGCGACCTTGCTGTGCTTGATCGGCAGCGTGAAGGAGACCTGCACCATCCCGTCGCCGGTGGTGTCGCCGTACGGCCTGATGATGCTCACTTGCCCTCCAAGATGTCGCTGGCCGGGTTGTAGTACGCCTCGGACTTCTCGGCCACGCCCTCGAGTCCCTTGCCGGCGTCGGCGGGGCGCTTCATCAGGCCGAAGGTGCCGTCGGCGATGGCGTCCAGGAGCCCGTTGGGCTCGTCGATGATCTTCCCGAGCAGGTCGATCGATTCTCCGAGCACCTCGCGGGCCCGGTTGGCGATGAACCCGTCGGGGGCGGGGTGGAAATCCTCGCCGAGGCGTCCGGCGGCGTCCATGACGTACCGGACGTTCTGCAGGGCCAGGTCACGGTCGGAGAGCCAGGGCGTCACGACCGCCTCGGTCATCATCCCGACCAGAAGGATGCCCTGGTCGGTCATCGCGCCGGCGAGGTTGAAGAACCCGTCGAGCAGGTAGCCCTTGAAGATGTCGCCGGTCATGTGCCGGGTCGGCGGCATCCACTTCAGCGGTGCGTCGGGGAAGATCGTCTTCGCCAGCAGCGCGTGCGCGAGCTCGAGCCGGAACGAGTCCGGTACGTCCGGGTTGATCTCGAAGGCGTGACCGAGGCCCAGCTGCCAGTCCTCGAGACCGGCCTCCTTGGCGAAGTACTCGTTGAGCAGCTGCGAGGTGGTCACGGTGTGCGCCGCCTCGACCGCGTCGGCGGTGGTGAGGTAGTTGTCCTCGCCGGTGTTGATGATGATCCCCGCCCGCGCGTGGATCTGGCGGGAGAGCCGCTGGTCGACGAACGTACGCACCGGGTTGATGTCGCGGAACAGGATCCCGTACATCGAGTCGTTGAGCATCATGTCGAGACGTTCCATACCGGCCAGCGCGGCGATCTCTGGCATGCACAGCCCGCTCGCATAGTTGGTGAGCCGTACATAGCGGCCCAGCTCGCGGCTCGTCTCGTCGAGGGCCGCGCGCATGAGCCGGAAGTTCTCCTGCGTCGCGTACGTCCCGGCGAACCCTTCCCGGGTGGCGCCCTCGGGCACGTAGTCGAGGAGCGACTGGCCGGTCGAGCGGATGACCGCGATGATGTCGGCGCCCTCCCGCGCGGCCGCCTGCGCCTGCGGGATGTCCTCGTAGATGTCGCCGGTCGCGACGATCAGGTAGATCCAGGGCTTGCGGGGCGCGTCGCCGATCTCGGCGATCATCCGCTCGCGAGCCACCCGGCTGGCGTCGAGCCGGGCGATCCCGACCCCGACCGCCTCACGGGCGTGCTTCGCGGCCAGCTCGGCCTCGGCGCCCTCGGGCAGGCGGAAGGTCACCTGACCGGCGGCGGCATCCTCGGCGAGACGCGTCAGGTCGTTGTTATGGGCAGCCAGCGCCTGCCAGACGGGCAGGGCGATGCCGTGCTCCAGACCGATGTCGGCGCGGACCGCGTCGACCAGGTGGTTCACCCACGGGGTGCCGTCCGGGTCGGCGCCGGCGAGCCCGGCCAGGCGCAGAGTGGCTCGCTCGACGGCGACGGTCGTGTGCTTCGTGGCCATCTCGACGATCGGGTCGCCGACCTTTGCGGCGAGCGCGCGGGCCTGGGCGATCGTACGTGGGTCCAGATCGAGTCTCACTGGGCAAGTCTCCCCTCGAAGAGCGCCCGGACGCCTCGGTTCGCGCGGAGCAGATCCAGCGCATAGGCGGCGTGCCCGGGGACGTAGCCGTTGCCGACGAGCATCGTGACATCGGCGGCGAGGCCTTCGGCACCGAGCGCGGCGGCGGAGAAGGAGGTGGCCATCGAGAAGAAGACGACGGTGCCCCGGTCGGCGGTGGCCAGGATGGCGCCGCCCTCACAGCCGGGCACATCCACGCAGACGACGGTGACGTCGGCCGGGCCGCCGGCCTTGGCGACCGCGTCGCGCAGCGCCACCGGGTTGCGCGCATCGGCGACGACCACTTCATCGGCCAGCTCTGCCTCGCGGAGGCGCTCGGCCTCGGCCTCGGTCGGGACGATGCCGATCAGGTGGCGGGCTCCGGCGTCACGGGCCGCGGCGAGCGAGAGCGACCCGGACTTGCCGCCGCCACCGATGACGGCGACGACACCGTCGACGTAGCGCTCGGAGACGACCCGCCGGGTCAGCGCCGGCGCGCCGCATACGTCCATCACCGACAGCGCGAGCTCGGGGGCGAGGTCGTCGGGAAGAACGGCTGCGATCGAGCGGCCGAACAGGATGGCGTACCCGTCGCACGGCACCTGTTCAGAGTCACCGCCCCAGCCGGCGAGCCCGTCCTCGATCACGAGCGGCGTCAGGGTCAGCGACACCAGAGTGGCGACGCGATCGCCCACGGCGAGCCCCAGCGGCGACTCCGGACCGACCTCCTCGACGACGCCGACGAGCATCCCGCCCGAGCCGGTCACCGGGTTCTGCATCTTGCCGCGCTCGGCGACGATGTCCAGCACCTCGCGGCGTACGGCCTCACCGTCGCCGTCGTGCGCGGACTCCAGCTGCCGGAAGGACGCGGCGTCGAGGTTCAGCCGCTCGACCCGGATCCGCACCTCGTCGGGCCACAAGTTCTTTCGGGTGTCGAGTCTTCGCGCCGCCTGAGGCAGCGGCAACGAGCCGGCCACCGGCTCATCGAGCACCCGGTGCAGGCCTGTCGGGTCAGATGTGGTCATCGTCGTACGCCTCCTTGCGTCCATCTCATGGCGGACCCTACCAGCGTTGGATGGAAGAATTGCGGCCTAGGCTTGCAACAACCGGAGGATCTCCCGCTATGGTGGAGAACATGACGGCAACCATCGAGCCTACGACCCGAGACGGACAGCCCTACGCCTACCAGCGCGTCGAGCTGGTCGAACCCGACTGGACCCGCTTCCCGGGATGGGCCGACGTCACCGACGAGCAGTGGCGCGACGTGCAGTGGCAGCGCGTCAACTGCATCAAGAACGTCCGCCAGCTCCGTGCCCTCATGGGCGATCTTCTCGAGGAGCGGTTCTACGCCGACCTCGAGAAGGACATGGCCGAGCGCGCGACCATGTCGATGCTCGTGCCGCCCCAGATGGTCAACACCATGGTGGTCTCGACAAGCTCGACCACCGATCCCGGCGAGTTCACTGATGCGTTCTACGCAGACCCGATCCGGCACTACATGATCCCGGTCTTCTCCGACCGCCGCACCGACTGGCCCTCGCACCCGCAGGCGAGCCGCGACTCGCTGCACGAGCACGACATGTGGGTCGCCGAGGGGCTGACCCACCGCTACCCGACCAAGGTGCTCGCCGAGCTGCTCTCCACCTGCCCGCAGTACTGCGGCCACTGCACCCGGATGGACCTGGTCGGCAACTCGACCCCGGTCATCGACAAGCTCAAGCTCACCGGCAAGCCGGTCGACCGCCACGAGGCGATGCTCGAATACCTGCGCAACACCCCGCAGGTGCGTGACGTGGTCGTCTCCGGCGGCGACGTCGCCAACCTGCCCTGGCCGCGGCTGGAGGACTTCCTCACCAAGCTGATGGAGATCGACAACATCCGCGACATCCGGCTGGCCACCAAGGGTCTGGTCGGGCTCCCCCAGCACTGGCTCCAGGAGCCGCTCCTGGAGGGGATGAGCCGGGTGACCAGCATCGCCCGCGAGCGGGGCGTCTCACTGGCCGTCCACACCCACGCCAACCACGCCAACTCGGTCACTCCCCTGGTTGCCGAGGCGTCCAAGGCGCTGATGGCCGCGGGGGTCAGGGACGTACGCAACCAGGGTGTGCTGCTCGCCGGCGTCAACGCAGACAGCCACTCGCTGCTCGACCTCTGCTTCCGCCTTCTCGACGGCGCGCAGATCATGCCCTACTACTTCTACATGTGCGACATGATCCCGTTCTCGGAGCACTGGCGCGTCTCGGTCGCCGACGCCCAGCGGATGCAGCACGACATCATGGGATACCTGCCCGGGTTCGCCACCCCGCGCATCGTGTGCGACGTGCCTTTCGTCGGCAAGCGCTGGGTCCACCAGCTCGCCGACTACGACACCGAGCGTGGCATCTCCTACTGGACGAAGAACTACCGCACCTCGATCGAGGCCTCCGACTCCGAGGCGCTGACCAGGACCTACGAGTACTACGACCCGATCCACACCCTGCCCGAGTCAGGTCAGGAGTGGTGGCGCACCCACGGGAAGTGACCGTGATCCGCCCGGCCCAGCGCGCGCTGCTCAGTGCGTGAGGGTCGGGCGGTTCTCGTAGTAGGTGTACATCGCGATGGTCGTCCTCGTGGACACGTTGGCGACCGAGCGGATCCGGCCGAGCAGCTCCTCGAGAGCCTCGGGGGTCGCGACCCGCACCTTGAGCATGTAGGACTCCACGCCCGCGATCGACCAGCAGGCCTCGACCTCGTGGAGGTCGGCGACGCGCTCGGGGCAGTCGTCGGGCTGGGACGGGTCCATGGGCTGGACCGCGACGAACGCGGTCAGTGGCACGCCGATGGCGGCGTAGTTGACGGTGGCGCCGTAGCCGGTGATCAGGCCGCGCTGCTCGAGCCGCTTGACGCGCTGGTGCACGGCCGAGGTCGACAGGCCGGTCGCCTTGCCCAGGTCGGTGTAGGACATCCGACCGTCCTCCGCGAGAAGCTGGAGGATTTTACGGTCGGTGGCCTCGATCTCAGGTGCAGTCACGGCGACAGCGTACCCACAACAGCAATATCTCCGCCGCAACGTCCAAAAAACTAGTTGATGTCGAAAGATTTCCGGCTTCAGCGGGGCCAGCCGGCGAGCGAGACCAGCTCACCCTGACCGTCGTCGGTAGCTGCCCGGACCACGGACAGGAGCCGGCCCTCGGGGGCCTCGTCGGCGCCGTTCATGGCCTCGCCGGTCGCGCGGTGCGGGTCCGCCGAGACGACCACCCGGCCGTGCGCGTTGACCAACGTCGCGCCGGCCTCTCGCAGCCCGGGCAGGAGCATCTTCTCCAGGGTCTCGACCGAGGTGTCCGCGCCGGCGACGCCGACCATCCGCCCGTCGGTGTAGACCGGCAGCGTCGTGGTCATGACGTACTCGTCCGCGCAGACGAAGTCGACGTAGGGGCCGGCGATGTGCAGCCGGCCGGTGCGCTCCGGGACGCGGAACCACGGCTGGCGGGTGTAGTCCATGGCCTCCCCCGTGCCCGGCACCTCGACCTCGCCGAGGAGGTCGCGGCCCGCGCCCTGCCACCAGGCCAGGTAGAGCCGCCGATCGCTGAGCGCGTCCGGTGCGGCGACGAACCCGCCGCCCAGGAAGCTGGGGTCCTGGAGGAACGCCAGCGTGCCTTCCTCGACCTGCGCCCGAAGCTGATCCGAGGTGACGGGTCCGCCGGCGAAGAGAGCACCGACCTCGGCGCGCAGGCGTTCGAGCTCGGCGAGGATGGAGCCGAAGTGCTGCTCGATCCGGGCGGCGCAGTCGAGGGACACATCGATGTTCACTGGCGTACCACCTCGTGGATCTCGGTCAGACGTGCAACGGCGTGGGTCAGATGGTCGCGTACGCTCGCCCGGGACGCGGCCACGTCGCCCGACCCCAGTGCGGCGACCAGCGCCCGGTGCCGCTCGCCGGATGCCTGCCGGAAGTCCGGCTCGCTCAGCGGCACTCGCAGCAACGTACCGAAGTCGGCCTCCTGTCGCACCACCTCTCGGGTGAGACGCGCCGACTGGGTCAACGCGGCGACGGAGAGATAGAGCTCGCTCTCCGCATCGCGCCACCGGCCGACGTCCTCCTCGTCCTCCGGGATCAGCAGGTCCTGGAGATCCTCGATCTCCTCCGGTGCCGCCCGCTCGGCGGCGAGCTCGGCGCAGCCGGTCAGCACCACCTGATACAGACTCGCCCGGTCGCGGAGCTCGACGCGCGACATCGTCGCGAGCCGTCCCTTCACGATGTCGCCGGGATCGGGCGCGCGCACGAACGAACCGCCGCCACGCCCCCGTGTCGTCACGACCAGGCCCTGCGCCCGCAGCGAGACCAGCGCCTCGCGGGCGGTCACGGTCGCCACGCCGAGCATCTGAGCGAGCTCGAGCTCGCTCGGCAGGCGGTCACCGTCGGCGAGGACGCCGGAGCGGATCGCCTCCGCCAGCCGGTTCTCGACACGTACGGCTCTGCCTTCGTCGCCGATCGGCGCGAAGATCGCCGACCGGGCGCGCGAGGTGATCGCGCGGGGGTTGGCCACGATCGGGCTCCTCCTTCGAGTGGGTTTACGAAGAACTTACGCAGAAGGTCTTTAAAATCTAAGATCTGGTTCCATATGATTCAGTAATGCGACCGACCGAATCCCCGCAGATCCAGCTCGACGCGGTGTCCAAGGCGTACGGCGATGTGATGGCCGTCGACGCTCTCGACCTGACGATCGGCGACGGCGAGTTCTTCTCGATGCTCGGGCCCTCCGGCTCCGGCAAGACGACCGTCCTGCGCCTGATCGCGGGCTTCGAGCGTGCTGACTCCGGCACGATCCGCCTCGGCAGCGAGGACGTCACCGCGCTGGCGCCGTTCGACCGCGACGTGACCACGGTCTTCCAGGACTACGCGCTCTTCCCGCACCTCAACGTGCTGGAGAACGTCGCCTACGGCCTGCGTGTCCGTGGAGTCTCCAAGAGCGAGCGGAGCGCCCGGGCGCGCGAGGCGCTGGCGATGGTCCGCCTCGAGCACGTCGCCACCCGGAAGCCGACCGAGCTCTCCGGCGGGCAGCGGCAGCGGGTCGCGCTGGCCCGCTCGATCGTCGTACGTCCCAGGGTGCTGCTCCTCGACGAGCCGCTCGGGGCGCTCGACCTCAAGCTGCGGGAGCAGATGCAGGTCGAGCTCAAGCAGATCCAGCGCGAGCTGGGGATCACCTTCGTCTTCGTCACCCACGACCAGGAGGAGGCGCTGACCCTCAGCGACCGGATCGCGGTGTTCGACAGCGGGCGGATCGTGCAGCTGGGCACTCCGAAGGAGATCTACGAGCGGCCGACGTCCCCGTACGTCGCCGACTTCGTCGGCACCTCCAACGTCTTCGACGAGGAGGTGGCCAAGCGGGTGCTGAACATGGAGGGTGCCTTCGCGCTGCGGCCCGAGAAGATCCTGCTCTCCCCCGCGACCGCGAGTGCCCCGGCCGGCGCGATGACCGCCGCCGGGGTGATCACCGAGTCGATCTACATCGGCACCGGTCACCGCGTCCACATCGAGCTCGAGGACGGCACCAGGCTGGTCGCCCTCGAGCAGAGCCGCGGCGCGCTGCACCCCGATGCCGCCGAACCAGAGTCTCGGGGCGACCGCGTGGTCGCCTCCTGGTCGCCGGGCGACCTGGTCCCCTTGGGCACCGACTCGTCCCGTGCCGTGCAACACCGATGAGCCAGAACCCATCCAGAGAGGTTTGATCATGCGCAACATCCCGACCAGGCACACCGCCAGCCGCA
Organism: Nocardioides sp. NPDC057767; assembly: GCF_042798275.1. Taxonomy (NCBI): domain Bacteria; kingdom Bacillati; phylum Actinomycetota; class Actinomycetes; order Propionibacteriales; family Nocardioidaceae; genus Nocardioides; species Nocardioides sp. NPDC057767. Next base: position 10,528 of record NZ_JBHVKJ010000028.1, read on the forward strand.
CCATCGGCGCAGCGGTGGCGGCCCTGTCCCTGATCACGCTCACCGCATGCGGCGGTGACGGCGGGGGCGAGTCGACCGGCGCGGTCGACAAGCTCGGCGAGAACGAGGGCGAGGTCTCGATCCTGGCCTGGCCCGGCTACGTCGAGGACGGCTCGACCGACCCGGCGGTCGACTGGGTCTCCGGCTTCGAGAAGGAGACCGGCTGCCAGGTCACCGCCAAGGTCTACGGCACCTCCGACGAGGCCTTCAACCTGGCCAAGTCCGGCGAGTACGACGTGGTGGCCGCCTCCGGCGACCTCACCCTGAGGATGATCGCGGCGGGCGAGGCGGCCGAGGTGAACACCGACCTGATCCCCAACTACGAGGGCATCTACGACTTCCTCAAGGACCGCGAGTGGAACACCGTGGACGGGAAGAACTACGGCATCCCGCACGGCTACGGCGCGAACCTGCTGATGTACAACACCGAGGACGTCACCCCCGCCCCGACCTCGTGGAAGGCGGTCTTCGAGGACGCGCCGCAGCACAAGGGCCAGGTCACCGCGTACGACTCGCCGATCTACATCGCCGACGCCGCGGTCTACCTGATGGCGCACCAGCCCGACCTCGGGATCGAGAACCCCTATTCGCTCGACGAGAAGCAGCTCGCGGCGGCCGTCGACCTGCTCAAGACGCAGCGGGCCTCCGTGGGTGAGTACTGGTCCGACTACACCAAGACGCAGGCCTCCTTCGAGACCGGCGACACCGTGGTCGGCACCACCTGGCAGGTGATCGCCAACCTGATCGACCCGAAGAAGGCATCGGTCGAGGCGATCCTCCCCTCCGAGGGCGCGACCGGCTGGAACGACACCTGGATGATCTCCTCGAACGCGAAGTCGCCCAACTGCGCCTACGCCTGGCTCAACCACATCTCCGACCCCAAGACCAACGCCCAGGCGACCGAGTACTTCGGCGAGGCCCCCAACTCCGACAAGGCCTGCGAGTTCGCCTCCGAGGGCCACTGCGAGACCTTCCACGCCGGTGACGAGAAGTACGCCGAGCAGATCTGGTTCTGGAACACCCCCATCGAGAAGTGCCTGGACGGACGGACCGACGTCAAGTGCACCGACTACCAGGACTGGACCAAGGCCTGGGCGGAGATCAAGGGGTGACCTCGAGCTCCATCAGCAGCACGCTCAGCAGGAGGCCGGGCATCCGCCTCGGCCTCCTGCTGGCCGCTCCCCTGACCTGGCTGGTGCTCGTCTACGTCGTCGCCCTCGCGGCGCTGCTGGTGACGGCGTTCTGGACGATCGACTCCTTCACCAACGAGCTCCAGCGCACCTTCACCCTCGACAACGTCCGCGAGATCACCGGCGAGGCGCTCTACCGGACCGTCACGCTACGCACCCTCGGGGTGGCCCTGCTGGTGACGCTGATCGACTGCGCGATCGCGCTGCCGGTCGGCTTCTACATGGCCAAGATCGCCTCCCGGCGCTCGCGCCACCTGCTGGTGATCGCGTTCCTGATGCCGCTGTGGGCGTCCTACCTCGTCAAGGCGCTCGCCTGGCGCTCGCTGCTGTCCAACGGTGGCCTGCTCGACTGGGCCGGCGGCCTGATCGGCATCGGTTCGCCGGGATTCGGCTTCACCGCGATCGTGCTCACCCAGGCGTACATCTGGCTTCCGTACGTCATCCTGCCCGTGTACGCAGCCTACGAGCGTGTGCCGGACTCCCTGCTCGACGCCGCCGGCGATCTCGGAGCCCGGCCCGCGCTGACGTTCCGCACCGTGGTGCTGCCGCTGGTGGTGCCCGGACTGGTCGCGGGGTCGATCTTCTCGTTCTCGCTGACCATGGGCGACTACATCACGGTCAACATCGTCGGCGGCGCGAACCAGATGCTCGGCAACCTCGTCTACATCAACTCGGGGTCGAACCTGCCGCTGGCCGCCGCGATCGCGCTGATCCCGATCGTCGTGATCATGATCTACCTGGCGTTGGTACGCCGCACCGGAGCTCTGGAGAACCTATGACCATCTCGCGATCGACCCGACGCCTCCTCGCCGCGGTGACCGGCCTGGTGCTCGCCGTGCTCTACGCACCGCTGGCCCTGGTCGTGGTCAACTCCTTCAACACCTCCCAGGCACTGACCTGGCCGCCCAGCGGCTTCACCACCCAGTGGTGGCAGCGGGCGGCGGTCAACCCGGGAGCGCACGACGCGATCCTCACCTCGCTGACGGTCGCGGCCTGTGCCACGGTGCTGGCGCTCGTGCTCGGCACGCTGCTCGGCCTGGCGATGCAGCGCTACTCCTTCTTCGGGAAGGACACCGTCAACCTGCTGGTGGTGCTCCCGATCGCCCTTCCCGGAATCGTCACCGGCATCGCGCTGTCCAACGCGTTCTCGTCGATCCTCGGCGTACGCCTGGGGTTCTTCACCCTCGTCGTGGCGCACGCGACGTTCTGCATCGTGACCGTCTTCAACAACGTGCAGGCGCGGCTGCGGCGGATGGGTGGCAACCTCGAGGAGGCCTCCGCCGACCTCGGGGCGGGGATGTGGACCACCTTCCGGCTGGTCACGCTCCCCCAGCTGCGCTCGGCGCTGCTGGCCGGAGGACTGCTGGCGTTCGCGCTCAGCTTCGACGAGATCATCGTGACGACGTTCGCCGCGGGTCCGGGGGTGACCACGCTGCCGGTCTGGATCCTGACCAACCTGTTCCGGCCTGGTCAGGCGCCCATCGTCAACGTGGTGGCGGTGGTCATGATCGTCGTCTCCGTGGCGCCGATCTGGTTCGCCCAGCGACTCTCGTCCGACCCGACCGACACGACGCGGGCGATTCATTAGGCTTCACCCGTGGCTGAACCTCGAATGCTCCTGCTGGACACCGCGTCGCTCTACTTCCGGGCCTACTTCGGTGTGCCCGACATCAAGGCCGAGGACGGCACCCCGGTCAATGCCGTCCGTGGTCTGTTGGAGTTCATCTCCCGGCTGGTCAACGACTACTCCCCCACCGATCTGGTGTGCTGCTGGGACAACGACTGGCGCCCGCAGTGGCGGGTCGACCTGATCCCGTCCTACAAGGCCCACCGTGTGGTCGAGGAGCTCGAGACCGCCCCGGACGTGGAGGAGGTCCCCGACCCGCTGCAGGTCCAGGTGCCGATCATCCGCGAGGTGCTCGCCGCCGCCGGGATCTGCGTGATCGGCGCCGACGGCTACGAGGCCGACGACGTGATCGGCACCCTCGCCACCGGCGCGGGGATGCCGGTCGACGTCGTCACCGGCGACCGCGACCTCTTCCAGCTGGTCGACGACGCCGCCGGCGTACGCATCCTCTACCCGACCCGCGGTGTGGGCGATCCGGATCTGGTGGACGAGAAGTGGGTGATCGCGAAGTACGGCATCACCGCCGCCCAGTACGCCGACTTCGCTACCATGCGCGGCGACACCTCCGACGGGCTGCCAGGCGTGAAGGGAGTGGGTGAGAAGACCGCGGCCAAGCTGCTCGAGCAGTACGGCGACCTCGACGGGATCGTCGCCGCCGTCGCCGACCCGACCACCGCCCTCACCAAGGCGCAGCGGCAGAAGTTCATCGACGCGGTCCCGTATCTGGCCGTGGCCCCGCAGGTCGTGGCGGTGGCGCGGGACCTCGACCTGGACCGCAGCCGGACCGCCCTGCCGAGCGCTCCGGCCGACCCGGAACGCCTGCGCGAGCTCGCCGCGACCTACAACCTGGCCTCCCCGGTCGCCCGCCTGGAAGCCGCTCTCGCCCGGGTGTGATCCAGGCCTCCACAACTCGGTTCAGAAAGTTTGTAGAAACGGCATCATCAGCCGCGTACCGCTCCGTCTCCTTGGCAAGACCACCAAGAAGGAGCGGACGAATGAGCGACATCAAGCACCCGGCAGTGCAGCAGGACATCAAGATCTCGTGCCTCGACCCCTGGGGTCGCACGGTGGAGGTGCCGACCACCCTGGGCTACCGCGAGAACGACCCGTACGCAGTGAGCCTGACCTTCCACTCCAGCGGCGGTGACGTCGAGTGGGTCGTGTCCCGCACCCTGATGCTTCAGGGACTGGCCGCCCCCGCCGGTGAGGGCGACGTGAAGATCTACCCCAGCATCGACGAGGACGCCAAGGCGGTGGCCGTCTTCGACTTCAGCTCCCCCGACGGCCGCCTCATCGCGACCGCCGACTCCAGCGAGGTCCAGACGTTCCTCGGCAAGTCCTTCTCGGCCGTCCCGGTCGGCTCGGAGAACCAGCACATGGATCTCGACGCGCTGATCGCGGACCTGCTGGGCAGTTCCTTCGACGCCGAGTAGGCACTCCGCCCGCCTGCTCGTTCGTCAGCGCACCCTCCCGTCCCGGAAGCCCGGGACGGGAGGGTGCGTGCTTTTCGCTGACCGGAAGCGATCCCTCGCGGTTGCCAGGTCAACTGTGGTAGTGATGTGCGTCACCCGCACCCTCTCGGAGGTCACAGTGCTGCCAGCTTTCCTGTCTCGCGAGCGAACGGTGGCCGCCCCCGGCTTCAGCCGTTGGCTCATCCCACCCGCCGCTCTCGCCGTCCACCTCTGCATCGGCCAGGTGTATGCCACGAGCGTCTACAAGACCGCTCTCGTCGAGCACTTCGACTCGAGCCAGACGGCGATCGGCGTGATCTTCTCGATCGCGATCGTGATGCTCGGCCTCTCCGCCGCCGTGATGGGCACCTGGGTCGACCGCAACGGACCGCGCGCGGCGATGACCGCGGCCGCGGTGTTCTGGGCCTCCGGGTTCTTCATCGGGGCGCTCGGCATCGGCACCGGCCAGCTGTGGCTGGTCTACCTCGGCTACGGCTTCATCGGAGGCATCGGGCTCGGCATCGGCTACATCTCCCCCGTCTCCACGCTGATCAAGTGGTTCCCGGACCGGCCGGGCCTGGCCACGGGGATGGCGATCATGGGCTTCGGCGGCGGCGCGATGATCGCCAGCCCGCTCAGCGGCCGGCTCCTGGCGCTCTACGACCCGTCCTACACCGGTGACGCCACGACCGTGCCCGACGGCCACGCCGTGATGATGCTGTTCCTCACCCTGGGCGTGGTCTACCTGGTCTTCATGTCCTTCGGCGCCGCCACGGTGCGGGTCCCGCCGGAGGGCTGGACGCCGGCCGGCTGGGACCCGGCCAGCGTCAAGGAGAAGAAGCTCGTCACCACCGCGAGCGTCTCTGCTCGCAACGCCGTCCGTACCCGCTCCTTCTGGCTCGTCTGGATCGTGCTCTTCTGCAACGTCACCGCCGGCATCGGCATCCTCGAGCAGGCGGCTCCGATGATCCAGGACTTCTTCCGCTCCGACGGAGTCTCCTCGGTGAGCGCCGTCGCGGCCGGAGGCTTCGTCGGGCTGCTCTCGATCGCCAACATGGCCGGCCGGTTCATCTGGTCCTCGACCTCGGACGTCATCGGCCGCAGGCCGATCTACATGATGTACCTCGGCGTCGGCCTGGTCCTCTATCTGCTGCTGGCGACGGTCGGCAGCGCCTCGATGGCGCTGTTCGTGCTGCTCGCGGTGGTGATCCTGTCCTTCTACGGTGGCGGCTTCGCGACCGTCCCCGCCTACCTGCGCGACCTCTTCGGCACGTTCCAGGTCGGAGCCATCCACGGTCGGCTGCTGACCGCCTGGTCGGCCGCCGGCATCGCCGGGCCGCTCATCATCAACGCCTTCCTCGACGCGCAGGGCGAGCCCGGCACGCTCACCGCTGACGCCTACCGGCCCGCGCTGCTGACCATGATCGGTCTGCTGGCGGTCGGCTTCGTCGCCAACCTCCTGGTCCACCAGGTGCCGGACCGTTTCCACGAGCCGTCTTCGGCCGATCCCGCTGAGACCGAGAGGAGCGCAGCATGAACCCCAAGATCGTCGTCGCCTGGGCCCTGGTCGGGATTCCGCTGGCCTACGGAGTCATCGAGACGCTGCGCCGTGCGGCGCAGCTCTTCACCGGCTGAGCTCTTCCTCCGGCTCAGAGGCCGAGCAGGCTCGGCTCGTTCGCACGCCACGCCTCCTGCGCCGCCCGGGTCACCGGGCCGTGCGGGAGGGTGCGCGTGCCCCATTCCGTCACCGCCTGCACGTCGCGAAGGCTCGAAGTGAGGAAGACCTCCGTGGCGTACTCCTCGACCTCGGCCAGCGGCTCGTCGGTCTCCTCCGCACCGAACCACTCCAGCACCAGCGCGCGGGTGATCCCGGCCAGCGGACCACTGGACAGCGTCGGGGTCTTCAGCGCCCCGTCGAGCACGTAGAAGATGTTGCTCCCGGTGCCCTCGCACAGGTCGCCCACGGTGTTCGCGAAGATCGCCTCGGTAGCCCCGTGCTTGCGCGCCTCGGCGAGGGCGATCACGTTCTCCGCGTACGACGTCGTCTTCAGGCCGCTCGTCGCACCATGCTCGTTGCGGCGCCACGGCACGCTGACGACCTTGGTCGCGGCCGGGTTCGGCTCCGCGTCCTCCAGGCCGATGATGACCGTCGGCGCGACCTCCACGCGGCCGGACCCGAACGGCGCCGGCCCGCCCGTGACGGTGATCCGAAGGCGCCCGTACGCCGTCGGGGCTGCCCCGAGCACGGCCTCCACGCCCTTGGTGATGAACCCGCGGTCGAGAGCGGGCAGGCCCAGTCCGGTCGCCGACCGCTCCAGGCGGTCCAGGTGAAGGTCGAGCGCGAACGGCTGGTCCTCGATCACCTTGAGCGTCTCGAAGACGCCGTCGCCGACCACCAGACCGTGGTCGCGGATGGAGACCGCCGGAGCGGCCGGGTTGTCGAGAAGCTGACCATCGATCCACGCGCGCATGCGGCAACCCTATGACGTCCCTGGTCAGGGCCCGGAATGCCCGCCGATGGGACTCCTGGGGCTGTTGGTGAATGACACGAAGGTGACCCCCGATTTGTCCCCCGAGTGCGGCTCCGTTAATGTTCTTCTCGTCGCCAAGGGCACGGGAAACCGGGCCGGAAGCAACAAGCGGACGTAGCTCAGTTGGTAGAGCGCAACCTTGCCAAGGTTGAGGTCGCGAGTTCGAGCCTCGTCGTCCGCTCGGAGTAGGTCTCCACCGGAGGCATTGCCTCCAGCGGTGGGTTGGCCGAGAGGCGAGGCAACGGACTGCAAATCCGTGTACACGGGTTCAAATCCCGTACCCACCTCGAAGCACCACCCTGATATAAACTGAATAACCACGGACGATTGGCGCAGCGGTAGCGCGCTTCCTTGACACGGAAGAGGTCACTGGTTCAAACCCAGTATCGTCCACCAACGAGAACCCCGTCTGACTGGTCAGACGGGGTTCTTTCATGTGCCCCTCCCCTGCCAGCACCTCGGAGATCACTTCCGAGTCAATCGAACGTATGATCGATTCATGACCCGCACGCCAGGTTCCTCGAAGCCGCCCGGCCTTGAGCCACCGATCATCGTGCCCCGCCCGGAGGCACGGCACTGCTGGCGGCACCTGTCGCCCTCGCCGGGGAGCGAAGGGGACCCGGTGTTCCTCCTGGCCTGGGCACACTCGCCGGCCGATCAGTTCGGGAAGTACGTGTGGTGGGCTCAGATCGTGCGTATGACGACACCGACGGACTGGTCGACGGAATGGGTCTCCGCCGACCAGCTCTCGACCGAGCGTTACGCCCCCGGCGAGCCGACGCCTGGTCGACGGCCTTCGTCCAACGGGAACCGCTCGGCGCTTCCTGGTGTGTCGTGAGCTCGGAATCACTGGAGTGCCTTGCCCTCACCCGAGTCAGGTGAGGCCGCCGCCGCGGTGCTGCGCTGCGATGGTGTGGTGAGCAGTCATGCGTACGTCACCAACAGCCTGCCGAAGGCCCGATGCTGACCTGGCTGCGCGAGCGGGTCCGGTTGCCTCGCCATCTGTTCGACCGTCGCGCGGCCCGGCGTGACGCCGCTGCGGGTGCCGTGCTCGGTATCGAGTCCGTCCCGGACGGGCTGGCCAGCGGGCTCCTCGCCGGGGTGAACCCGGTCGCCGGGCTCTACGGCTACCTGTTCGGCCTTGCCGGCGGGGCACTGTTCACGGGCAGCGCCGCGATGGCGATCCAGGGCACGGGCGCGATGGCGATCATCGTGGCGGACGTCGACCTCGATGCGTACGGGGATCCGGTCCGTGCGCTCGCCACGCTGACGATCCTCACCGGCGTCCTGATGATCGCCGCCGGGGCGCTCCGTCTGGGCCGACTGCTGCGGTTCGTGTCCACGTCGGTGATGACGGGGTTCATCTCCGCGGTCGGCATCAGCGATGACGGGGTTCATCTCCGCGGTCGGCATCAGCATCGTGCTCGGCCAGCTCGACAATTTCACCGGTTACGACTCCCAGGGAGGCAACCGCGTCGCCGCGGCGCTCGACCTGGTGCTGCACCTCGGTGGGGTCGATCCCGCGTCGCTGGTCGTGGGCCTGACGACGGTGGCCGGCATCCTCGTCCTGCAGCGCACCCGGCTGGGCCGACTCGGAGGACCGCAACATCCGGGTCTTCGGCAGGCTGCTGAGCGCCCGTGAGCTCGACGTCCTCCACGACCTACCCTCGCGGCTGACGATTCCTGCGATCGCGGCGGCCGAAGGAGTCAGCGAGAACACCGTCAAGACACACGTGCGCTCGATCTACCAGAAGCTCGGCGTGAACACGCGGTCGGCGGCGGTGCGCGAAGCACGCGGGCGCGGCCTGGTCTGAGGCCGACTCGACCTCGTGACCCCACCAGAGCTCAGGGGCGGCCCCGACCGCAGCGGCGCCATCCATCACCGTGGCGACCGGTGTCGACGGCGGGCTGTGGTCGTGGGGAGGGCGGTCGGTTCATCACCATGGTCAGTCTCCGTCGTCAGTCGGCTCTGCGGTCTCGGTGCGGAAGATCTCCTCGAGGTCCTCGGCGAGGTCGTCGTCCAGCTCGGCGTATACGAGCGTGGGGTTGCCGTGCTTCATCGCCGCGGTGACGGCATCCGGGTCACCGTCGCTGCTCAGCACCACGAGTGCGGACCTGCCCGGCCCGAGGTGCTCAGTGACATCGGCGAGCACCTGGTCGCCGATGCCGGCCTGCCTCAGCCGTTGAACCGCAGCCGCGGATGCCGCCCCCACGACGGCGCCCGCGACCGGATTGAGCACGAGGAGCCCGAGAAGGCCACCGAGCAGAGAGCCCTTTGCTGCGGCACCCGCCGTACGGTGGCGGAGGTGGCCGATCTGCGGCTCCTCCGCACCAGGGAACCAGGTGAGCGTGATCGCGTCGTGCACGGTGAGCGCCCCACGGTCCTGCAGGTCGGTGAGCCAGACCTCGGCGTCTGCGGCGCCCATGATCCGGTCGTAGACCCATGCGGTCAGGCTCGCCATCATCAGTCCTTGCTGTCGTCGGCATCGGCTCCTCACCGACCATCCCGGCGGACCGGGCTCCTCGCCTCACCCGAATTCGGCGAGCTGCCGCGCCCCGATGATCCGTACCGTGCTGATCGTGAGCAGGCGAGGACGACCATGACGAGGGTGCTGATCAGGGTGAACGGTGAGCTCTCCCAAGAGCTTCAGAGCGCGTTCCCCCGGCTGGCTGCCCGGGCGCATCATGAGCAGTCGACACTCGCCGGCGAAGTGCCCGACCAAGAGGGTCTGCAGGGCATCCTGCACGCCCTGCAGGCCCTCGACATCGACGTGATCGAGGTCATCACCATCCCCGACTGAGCCCTGGGAGCCGTCGACGATGTGCTGCCCCCTGAGCGGCATCGAAGATCGCCTGCCACGGCAGGGCCTGGTCCGCGGGCATCTGGCGGGGAGGGTGGAGGGGCCAGAGGTCGGGACCCTCGATGAGATGTACGCCGGCGGCCCGGAGCGCGGCCATGTGGGACGCCCAGGCGGGGTGCTCGGCGTGGGCGGCGTTGATGAGCGGGAAGAGCACGACGGGGACGGTCGCGAGGCTCTCGGTGACGACCGTCAGGGCCTGGTTGTCGGCCAGGCCGAGGGCGATCTTGGCGGTGCTGTTGAAGGTCGCCGGCGCCACGACGATGACGTCGAGCTGGGCCGGGTGGGTGCGTGGCTCCCACGGGAGACGGCTCGGCCCGCGAACCGGGAAGCCGGTGGCGGCCTCGATCCGCTCGGCCTCCCCGTTCGCGCTGAGCCAGTTGAACGCCGTCGGTGTCAGGGTCACCGGCACCTGGTGGCCGGCGACCCGCAACGGGGTGACCAGTTCGTCGCACAGCTGCTCCACACCGGCTGCGGCGCAGGCGATGACTCCGACGATGGCCATCCCGTGAGCGTACGTGACCAGGGGCCGCGAGGTCAGCCCATCTTGCTCGCGCCGGCCTTGATCGCCTCCCGGATCCGGACGTAGGTGCCACAGCGGCAGATGTTGCGGATCTGGTCGATGTCGGCGTCGGTGACCGAACGCCCCTCGGCGCGGGCCTTGTTGACGGTCGCGACGGCGGCCATGATCTGGCCGGGCTGGCAATAGCCGCACTGGGCCACGTCGGCGTCGAGCCAGGCCTCCTGCATGGGGTGCAGGCCGTCGCCAGGAGCGGTGTCGGCGAGGCCCTCGATGGTGGTGATCTCGTCGTCCTCGTCGAGCTCGCTGATCGGGGTGGCACAGGGGTTGAACGCCTTGCCGTTGATGTGCGACGTACAGGCCTTGCACACGTTGATCCCGCAGCCGTACTTGGGGCCACGCACGCCGAGCACGTCACGCAGCACCCACAGCAGGCGCTCGCTGTCCTCGACGTCGACCGTGATCTTCTCCCCGTTGAGCCTGAAGGTGTAGTTGGGCATGCTCTTTCCCCTGTTCAGTATGTGTAGCTGAGGCCGTCGGTCGGCGAGGCGGGCACGGGCGGGACGAACGACTTCACCTCGAACGAGATCGGGTCGTGGTGGTTGATCGGGAACGAGGTCGGCGTGGTGCCCGTCGCCCGGGCGTAGGCGCAGGCCACCGCCGCGAACGAGGCCGCGACCCCGGCCTCCCCCGCGCCGCCGGGGATGTCGGTGACCGGATCCATGACGAAGACGCGTACGTCGGGCGGGGTGTTCCACTGCCGGGTGTAGAAGTAGTTGTCCCAGCTGGCCTCGAGATAGTGGCCGTCCTCCAGGTGCGAGCTGGCGGTCAGGGCGAGCGCGATGCCGTCCATGATCCCGCCCTGCATCTGCGCCTCGACGCCCCGGGGGTTGATCACCTCGCCGCAGTCGATGGCGAAGGTGACCTTGGTGACCCGGGGCCCGGTGACGGCGTTGTAGACCTTCCGGTTGACGGTCTCGGGGCGGCAGTCGATCTCGACCAGGCAGGCGGAGTAGCCCTTGTACTCCTGGTGCACCGCGATGCCCTGGGCGGTGCCGGCGGGCATCGCCCTGCCCCAGCTGCCGGCCGCGGCCACCTGCTTGATGACGCGGCGCAGGCGGTCCTCCTTGGCGTACTTGAGCCTGAACTCGACGGGATTCAGCCGCATCTTCTTGGCGACCTGGTCGATCGTCAGCTCGAGGGCCGTGCGTACGTCGGGCGAGTAGACGTTGCGCACCGCACCGGAGTTGATCGCCTTGCTGGTCGTCTCCATGAGGCCCTGGGTGGTGACGCCGAAGTCGTAGGGCACCTGCTGCGAGGTCACGAAGATGGTCTCCGAGACGCCCAGGTTGCTCACACCCGCCGGGAGGGAGATCGCGGACGAGGTCAGGATCTCGCCGAAGCCGTGGCGGTAGTCGGTGGCGGTGCAGGTGTGCTGCTGCTCGACGGAGAGGATGTTGTCCCCCGCCCAGACCGTACGCACCCGGGAGGTCGCCATCGGGTGGTTGCGGCCCTGGCGGGGCTCGTCGGCGCGGTGCCACATCAGCCGGACCGGCGCCTGGCACTTCTGCGAGACCAGGGCCGCCTCCAGCGCGGCGTCCCAGAAGAGCTTGCGGCCGAAGGAGCCGCCGGACTCCATCACGTTGAACGTCACCGCCGTCGGCGCCAGACCGAGCTCGAGCGCGATGCTCTCGGCGGCCACGATCGGGGTCTTCGAGCCGGCCCAGATCGTGGCCTTGTCGGCGCGGACGTCGGCCACGGCACAGTTGGTCTCCAGGGGCGATCCGCTGCGGGTGTAGAAGACGTAGTCGGTGTCCAAAGTCTTCACGTCGGCCGCGGTGAGACCACCGGTGAGGCCGCCCAGCGCATCGGTCGCCGTGCCGAGCAGCTCCTCGACGTTCGGCACCGCCAGCGGGCGCTGGATGCCGCGGAGCTCTTCGAGGACGTCCGCGTCCGAGCGGCCGCTCACGCTGCCGGGGTTCCACTCGACATCGAGGGCACGGATGGCATTGATGCACTGTCCGAACGTGCCGGCACGTACGGCCACGCCGGTCGGGATGGTGACGACATGCGTCACGCCGGGCATCGCCTCGACGTCCTTCTGGTTGCGGACGGACTTCACCGTCCCGTTGTGCTCGGGGGCGCGGCAGACCATCGCGGGCAGCGCGTCGGGGATGTCGATGTCCATGGCGAACTGCTTCTTGCCGGTCACCGCGTCCAGGGCGTCCTTGCGGCGCCGCGGGGTGCCGATCACCGCGAAGTCGGACTTCGGCTTGAGGTCGACGTCGACGACCTTCGTCACCAGGGCCGCCGCCGAGGTGGCCAGCTCGCCGTAGGAGATGGAGGCGCCGCCGGGGGCGGAGATGACCCCCTCGAAGACGGAGAGCGTGTCGTGAGGCTGGGCGAGAGCGATCGCCGCCGCGTCGAGCAAGGCCTTGCGAGCGATGGCCGCGGCCACGCGTACGGGCGTGTACATCGCATGGATCGTGTTGGAGCCGCCGGTCATCTGATTCCAGATCAGCTCGGGCCGCGCCTTCGACAAGGTCACGTTCACCTTGCCGAGCGGCAGGTCGAGCTCCTCGGCGATCAGCATCGCGATCGAGGTGGTGATGCCCTGGCCGACCTCGGCGCGGGGCAGCTCGAACGACGCGGTGCCATCCTTCTCGACGACGACCTGGATCAGGTTCGCCGTGGGGCGGGCGGCATCGGTCAGCAGGTCGTTGAGGTCGTAGAGATCGGCCGGCTGCGGGACCCCGGGGACGACCGCAGCCGCCGGGGTGCCGAGGCCGATACCGAGCTGGGCCGCGCCGGTGACGGTGGCTGCGGCCAGCAGGTAGCCGACGAAGCGGCGGCGGCCGATCTCGTGGTCGGCAAGGCCCGATACCGACAGGCCTGGTGACGTCTCGGGATGTGTTGACAAGGCGGTTTCCTCCGTTGGTCCGGTCGGGTCCTGGTCACGTTATGTGTGGCGCGTCACACCTGTGTCGCCCTGGAACGCCAACTTCGTTGACTTTCCGCGCCAGCTCGGGCGACCGGCTCACACCGAGGTCAGGGAGCCCTTACGGAGCGCGCCCGGCGTGACTCCGAACCGGGACCGGAAGGTGCGGGCGAAGTGCGAAGGGTCGGGAAATCCCCAGCGACTCGCGATCGTCGCGGTCGATCGGGAGGCATGGGCCGGGTCGACCAGTGCGTCCCGGATCGCCAGCAGGCGGAACTCGCGCAGATGCGCCATCGCCGAGAGCGGTTGGCCCTCGAAGAGCCGGTGGAGGCTGCGGGGCGAGAGCCCGTGGGCGGCCGCGACCGCGTCATGGCTCAGCTCCGGGTCGGAGGCGTGGGCCTCCAGGTGGGCGATGACCCGGGCTCGGAGCGCCTCTCCCGGGTCGACCAGATCCTCACCGCCGACCAGGCTCGAGAGCAGCTGGATCGCCGCCTCGCCCAGATGTGTCGCTCCTCCGGCCTGCGGAACCTGACGCACGGCGCTCCCCAGCAGATGCCCGAGTACGCCGGTTCGGCCGTCGGTCGAGGTCCAGCCGTGCGCCATCGACCGCTCGACCGCGGGACCGGGTGCCGCAAGCGCACGGCGCGGGAGGGTCATCGCGAGACACTCCCACGCTTCGTCGAAACGTAGCTCGTAGGGGCGGCTGGTGTCGTAGATCGCAATGTCCCCCGGCCTCAGGACGAGCTCGGTGCCGCCCTGCCGTACGACGGACCGGCCCCGGCGCTGGAGGCACACCTTGAACGGCTCGTCGGGTACGTCGGCGAGGGAGCGGCGGGTGCGGCGTACGACCTGCGGGGTGCCGCCGACCCGGAACGCGTCGACCCGCCCCAGGCTGGCGTGCTCGATCGCTCCCGCCAGCGGCCCCGGCGGCACCTGCTGCCCCGGTGGCAACCGTTCCGCCTGCAGTCCTGCAAAGGCGTCCGCGAGCGCGGTACGCCACCTCTCCGACACTCCGCCCGAGTCCCCATGCGTCATGCCGAGATACTGCGCACCCGGCTCATCGGGCGGTACCCCCGTACGAGGGCGGCGTCAGTCGATCAGTCCGGCCTCGCGCGCCATCCGGACGGCGTGGACCCGGTTGTTGGCGTTGAGCTTGCGGGTCGCGCTCTTGAGGTAGGACTTCACGGTGCTCTCGACGATGCCGAGGGCCTCGGCGGCCTCCCGGTTGCTGTTTCCGAGCGCCACCTGGCGCAGGACGTCGATCTCGCGCGCGGCCAGGCGCACGGCAGGGACCAGCTGCGCCGGGCGGCTCTCCCCGGGGCCGGCGGTGAGCCGCAGCACCATGGCCTCCAGACGGCTGCGTACCTCAGGGTCCATCACCTGACCGGCCAGATCGGTGAGCTCGGCGGCCATCTCCCGGCGTTCGGCGAGATCGCGCTTCGCCGCAGTCGCGGCCTCCGCCGATCTCGAGGCGGGAGCCGGCGCAGGGGCCAGCCGGGAGAGCCGGTTGCGGACCTCGTCGTCGATCAGGATCTCGCGCTCGAGGGTGCGGATCAGCGGGCGCAGCCCGTCGAACCAGACGCCGCCGAGGCCGAGCCGCGAGCGGGAGGCGAGGTAGATGAGCATCCGCGGGCTCCGGTCGACCAGGATCGGCAGGGCCGCGACGGTCTGGATCTGCTCCTGGGCCACAGCGGTGTCGTAGAGGTGGGTGATCCCGCGCGCCGTGTAGTAGTGGTCGACGGAGCCGGGCTGACGGGTCTGCAGGGTCTTCCCGCCCAGTCCCTCCCCGTTGACGACCCGCAGGCCGCGTAGCGAGACGCCCTTCGCGCCGCAGGTCGCGGTGATGTCGATGGCCGTGCCGTCGCCGCGGACCGGCCCTCCGAAGGCGAGGTCCAGCCCCGACGCGGCCCGGAAGGAGGCCAGTGTCTGGGCGATCCGGGACCCGTCGTACGGCGCCTCGGGGGCGATCGCGGGGGTGCTCATGGCGTTGAGCGTAAGTGACGACCATCACAGGCAACAAGAGGCAGGCCCCCTCCTTCGAGGGCACTCGTCCGGGGGTATCGGACATGTGGCGACCGCCCCACACTCGGTTCACCAATCCGAGTAGGAGGCACGATCATGGCCCAAATCGCGGCTAACCGAGCCGAGGTCGACGGGCGCACCATGCGCCGCGTCGCGACGGCGTCACTGACCGGCACCACCATCGAGTTCTACGACTTCCTCATCTACGGACTCGCCGCAGCGCTCGTCTTCAACGCCATCTTCTTCCCGTCCATGGGCGGCCCGGAGGGCACCCTAGCCTCGATCGCGACCTTCGGCGTCGCGTTCGTCTTCCGCCCATTGGGCGCGATCTTGTTCGGCCACTACGGCGACCGGATCGGTCGCAAGGCGACGCTGATCACCACGCTGCTGATCATGGGGTCCTCGACGTTCGCGATCGGGCTCATCCCGAGCGTGGAGTCGATCGGCAAGAGCGCCGTGGTCATCCTGGTGGTGCTGCGGGCGCTGCAGGGCATCGCGCTGGGCGGTGAGTGGGCGGGCGCCGCCCTCCTCACCACGGAGTACGCCGCACACGGCCAGCGCGGGCGCTACAGCATGTTCCCGCAGCTCGGTCCCAGCCTGGGCCTGATCATCGCAGCCGGGGCGATGCTGACCACCTTCCGCCTGATGGACCCCGACGCCTTCGCGGCCTGGGGCTGGCGGATCCCGTTCCTGGCCAGCGCCGTCCTGATCGGCGTCGGCCTCTGGGTCCGGCTCAACATCGCCGAGACGCCGTCGTTCAAGAAGGTGCAGTCAGCCGGCACCCGTAGTGCACTCCCGTTCGTCGGCTGCATCCGCGACCAGTGGCGCCAGGTGCTGCTCGGCGGCGGCATCATGGCGATCGTCTTCGGCGCCTTCTACACCGGCGCCAGCTTCATGGTCGCCCACGCGGTCGGCACACTCGGCCTGAGCATGACCCAGGCGCTGCTCGGAGTCATCGTCGCCGCGTTCGCGATGAGCGTGACGGTCATCCTCTCCGCCTGGCTCTCCGACATCCTCGGCCGCCGCACGGTCCTGCTCCTGGGCGCCGCCTTCGGCGTCGTGGCCGGTCCGCTGGCCTTCGGTGTCATGCAGCCGGGCAGCTTCGCGAGCTTCGCGCTCGGCAACAGCCTGCTGCTGTGCGTGCTCGGTCTCAACTACGGTCCGATCGCGGCGTTCCTGCCCGAGACGTTCCAGGCGAAGTACCGCTACACCGGCGCCGGGCTGGGCTACAACATCGCCGGCATCCTCGGCGGCGCCGTACCGCTGGTCATCGCGGAGGACCTGCTGGCCCGGTGGGGCACCGACGGGATCGCGTACTTCCTCACCGCTCTGGCCGTGCTGAGCGTCGTCTGCCTGCTGGTCGCCAAGGAGACCAGCCGCGTCGAGCTCGACGCGGAGCCGGCGCCGGCCTGATCCACCCTCCTTCGGGGGTGTGGCGGACACCACGGTCTCGGTCATGCTCGCGGCATGACCGAGACCTCATCCATCACCGCATCGTCGGCCCGTGGCGACATCGACGTTCCGCTGCTCGAGGAGACGATCGGAGCCAACTTCGAACGCACCGTCGCCCGCCACGGAGAGCGTGAGGCGCTCGTCGAGATCGCCACCGGACGACGCTGGACCTACGCCTCGCTGAACGCGGACGTCGACGCCCTCGCGGTCGGCCTCCGCAAGGCGGGTATCGGCAAGGGTGACCGGGTCGGCATCTGGGCTCCGAACTGCGCCGAGTGGACGATGGTCCAGTTCGCCACGGCGAAGATCGGCGCGATCCTGGTCAACATCAACCCGGCCTACCGCACCCACGAGCTCGCCTACGCGCTCAACCAGTCCGGCGTGCGCCTGCTGATCAGCGCCACCTCCTTCAAGACCAGCGACTACGTCGAGCTCGTCGGCGAGGTCGAGGCCGACTGCGGTGCGCTCGAGAAGACCGTCTTCCTGGGTACGCCGGAATGGGACGCCCTGGTCGCCGCGGGTCGTGGCGAGCGGCTGGCCGACCATGTCGACTACACCCTCGACCCGAACGACGCCATCAACATCCAGTACACCTCCGGGACCACGGGCTTCCCGAAGGGCGCGACGCTGTCGCACCGCAACATCCTCAACAACGGCTTCTTCGTCACCGAGACGATCCACTTCACCGAGGAGGACCGGCTCTGCATCCCGGTGCCGTTCTACCACTGCTTCGGCATGGTGATGGCGAACCTCGGCTGCACCACCCACGGCGCGACCATGGTCATCCCCGGCCCCGGCTTCGACCCGCGTACGACCCTGCAGACGGTCCAGGACGAGCGGTGCACGGCGTTGTACGGTGTGCCGACGATGTTCATCGCGATGCAGGACGACCCGGGGTTCGCCTCGTTCGACCTCTCGACCCTGCGCACCGGGATCATGGCCGGCGCGCTGTGCCCGATCGAGGTCATGAAGCGGTGCGTCAGCGAGATGCACATGAGCGAGGTCGCGATCGCGTACGGGATGACCGAGACCTCTCCGGTCTCCTGCCAGACCCGCACCGACGACGACCTCAAGCGTCGCACCGAGACGATCGGCCGGGCCGCGCCGCACGTCGAGATCAAGATCGTCGACCCCGCCACGGGCGAGGTGGTCCCCCGCGGAACGGCGGGTGAGTTCTGCACCCGCGGCTACTCGGTGATGCTGGGCTACTGGGACGACGAGACGAAGACCGCCGAGGCGATCGACGCCGACGGCTGGATGCACACCGGCGACCTGGCCGTCATGCGCGAGGACGGCTACTGCGTGGTCGTCGGCCGGATCAAGGACATGGTCATCCGCGGCGGGGAGAACATCTACCCCCGCGAGATCGAGGAGTTCCTCTTCACCCACCCCGACATCGCCGAGGCCCAGGTCGTGGGCGTGCCCGACGAGAGGTACGGCGAGGAGCTCTGCGCCTGGATCCGGATGCGCCCCGGCGCCGAGCCGCTGGACGCCGACGCCGTCCGCGCCTTCGCCGCCGGCAAGCTCGCGCACTACAAGTCGCCGCGCTACGTGCTCATCGTCGACGAGTTCCCGATGACGGTGACCGGCAAGGTCCGCAAGATCGACATGCGCGAGCAGAGCGTCGCTCTGCTCGGCCTGTGAGCCGCCGCATGGCCTATTGGCACCGCACCGGTCCGCACCGCTTCACCCCGACCGAGCACGTCGGCGGCGCCTGGGACCTGAACACCCAGCACATCGCCACGCTGCTCGGCGTGCTCGCGCACGAGGTCGAGCTGGACCGCGACGCCCGCCGCGACGACGGGGTCCAGATCACCCGGATCAGCTACGACATCCTCGGCACGATCCCGCTCGAGCCGGTCGACGTCGAGGTCGCCGTGCTTCGTGCCGGCCGCACGATCGAGCTCGTCGAGGCGCGGGCCTGCCACGGTGGCCGGGCGGTCGTGCTGCTCCGCGCCTGGCTGACCGCCGGCTACCCGACCGCTGATCTCTCGGGCACCCATCACGCGCCGCTGCCCGCACCGGATGCGGTGCCTGCCTGGGACATGACCTCCCTGTGGGACGGAGGCTTCATCGCCTCGGTCGAGGTGCGACGCCACGACCTCGGTCCGGGGCGGGCGCAGTCCTGGGTGCGTACGCCTCATCCGCTCGTCGCCGACGAGGAGGTGAGCCGGCTCGCACAGGTCGCCGGACTGCTCGACATCACCAACGGTGTCGCCGTCCGGGTCGACCCGAAGGACGTCAGCTTCCCCAACCTCGACCTGACCGCGCACCTGTTCCGTGCCCCGGTCGACGGCTGGCTGGGGCTCGACACGACCGTCTCCTTCGGTCCCGGCGGCGCCGGCGTGACCACCACCGTGCTCCACGACGAGCGCGGCGCCTTCGGCGTCAGTACGCAGTGCCTGACGGTGCGTCCGTGATGGCCGCCGAACTCGCGCCTGAAGGTGACCGGGTGTGGTGCCAGTACGCCGCGATGGCAGCCGCGGCGGCGACCGAACCGAGCCACCCCAGCGTCAGGTCGCCGATGGTGTCGCGGTAGGCCCACTGAAGCTCGGACGACCTGGTGACGAACGAGAAGTACTCGAACACCTCCCAACCCAGCGAGATGGTCAACCCGAACGCCACCGCACGCTCGAGCGCCTGTAGGAAGGTGCCACGGCGCAAGGTGAGCAGGACCGCGGCCGCGCTGAACTGGCCCGTGGCGAAGAAGTGACTGGCATCGTCAAACCACACGACGGCGTCATAGAGGTCCAGACGATTGCCGAGGATGTCGCCGAAGCAGGCCGCCGAGATGAGCAGGTCCGCGGCCCAGGGGTACGGCGCCTCTTGACGACGGCGCACGAGCCACACGACAGGGACGGCGAACGCGAGCAGCGGATAGAGGACCGCCCTGGCGACCGGAGCCTTGCCTTCGAGGTTCCCCCACGTCGGATCGAGCCCCACCCTGACGAGAGAGAGCACGAGCAGCAGCTTGGCACCGAGATCCAGCAGCACGACCAGGTCGCTCACCGGTGAGCGTGCCCGATGGATTCCAGCCGCCTCGTTCGTCACATGTCGATCGTTTCTCCACCACGATGACTGCAGCAAGGTCGCTGGTCCCGGGCCGCAGTGCCATCAGCCCCCAGCTTCGTTCACCCGTTCCCGCGCAGGAACACGGCTAGCTGCGGGGGAAGAAGTCCTCGTAGCGGTGCTCACCCGGCGGCCGCTCGTCGACCACGTCCTGCTCGCGGACCCGAAGCTCGACGCGGCGGATCTTCCCCGAGATCGTCTTGGGGAGGTCGTAGAACTCCAGGCGACGCACCCGCAGGTAGGGCGGCAGGTGGTCGCGGGCGAACTCGAGGATGGCCCGGGCGGTCTCGGCCGTCGGCTCGTGGCCGGCAGTGAGGGAGACGTACGCCTTGGGCACAGCGAGCCGCACCGGGTCCGGGGCGGGGACGACCGCGGCCTCGGCCACCGCGGGGTGCTCGATCAGCACCGACTCCAGCTCGAAGGGCGAGACCTTGTAATCAGAGGCCTTGAAGACGTCGTCGGTACGGCCGACGTAGGTGATGTAGCCCTCCGCGTCGCGGCTGGCGACGTCGCCGGTGTGGAAGAAGCCACCGCGCATCGCGTCGGCGGTGCGCTTCTCGTCGTCGCGGTATTCGGTCATCAGCGTGGCCGGCCGCACGGAGAGGTCGAGGCACAGCTCGCCCTCCCCCGGTCCCTCGATCACGGTGCCCTCGATCGGGTCTACCAGCACCACCGGTACGCCGGGAAGCGGTCGTCCCATCGAACCCGGCCGGACCGGCTGGCCCGGGCTGTTGGCGACCGTCGCGGTCATCTCGGTCTGCCCGAAGCCGTCCCGGATGGTGAGGCCCCAGGCCTGGCGCACCTGGCTGATCACCTCGGGGTTGAGCGGCTCCCCCGCACTGATCGCCTCGCGCAGCGAGCCGCAGCCACCGCTGAGATCGGCCTGGATCAACATCCGCCACACCGTTGGCGGGGCGCACATGCTGGTGACGTGCTCCTCCCGGATCCGCTGCAGCAGAGTGGCCGCCTCGAAGCGCGCGTAGTTGAGCACGAAGACGGTCGCTCCCGCGAGCCACGGCGCGAAGAAGTTCGACCAGGCGTGCTTGGCCCAGCCGGGGCTGGAGATGTTCATGTGCACGTCGCCGGGGCGCAGCCCGAGCCAGTACATCGTCGACAGGTGTCCGACCGGGTAGGTGTAGTGGGTGTGCTCGACCAGCTTCGGCCGGCTCGTGGTGCCGCTGGTGAAGTAGAGCAGAAGCGCGTCGCTGGTGGCGTTGCCGGGATGCTCGAGCGGCTCCTGGCTCTCCTCGGCGGCCGCGGCGTACCCGTGCCAGCCCTCCTGCTCCCCCACGCTGATCCGGACGTAGTCGCCGGGGACGCCGTCGAACTTGGCCGTGTCGTCGGCGTTGCACACCACGGCCTTCGCCCGGCCGCGCTCGAGCCGGTCGACCAGCTCGGCGGTGCCGACCGCGGTCGTCGTCGGCATCAGCACCGCACCGACCTTCATCGCCGCCAGCATCGTCTCCCACAGCTCGACCTGGTTGCCGAGCATGACGACCACGCTGTCGCCGCGCCCGACCCCGAGCCGCCGCAGGTAGCGGGCCGCCGCGTCCGAACGGCGCGCCAGCTCGTCGAAGGAGTACGCAGCACGTGACCCGTCCGGCTCCGCGATGACCAGCCCCGCAGCGTCGTTGCCCCGGGCCATCGGGTCGAACCAGTCGTGGGCGAAGTTGAAGCTCTCGCCGACGTCGGGCCAGCGGAAGGTGTCGACGGCCGCGGTGTGGTCGAGACGCTGGGCGATCAGCGCGTCTCGGGCGGCGAGCAGGGCGTCGGTCGAGGTCGATCGGGTCATGGCGCTCATCATCGTCGCGAGGCCGACGCGTGCCCTACCCCCGGAAGAGGGGGCGGAGCACGGTGCACCGGCCGCGGTGTCACCCAAGATGGGTGACGCGTCGGCGCCGCCCGTGACCGCATCCTGAGGATTCAGGTCGAACGATGAATCGAGAGTTCCGTGCGGATGGCGACTGCCTCTCACCAGCGGAGAGCCCGGTGACGCGCCGTCGATCGCATGAGACGGGTCCGCGGCCCAAGGCTTGGTCGCGTCCGATCTGGACCTTGGGTGGCCTCCTCATCGCCTACTACGCCTTCCCGTTGAGGTGGACGCCAGACTCGGTGGTGTCGGTCGGCGCGAGCCTGCTGGTGACCGTGGGTGCGCTCGCACTCGTCGCGACGGTGATGATCAGAGAGCTCGGCTCCGTCCGCCGAGGCGTGCCTGGACGCAGCGCGCGGGTGCTGGCGATGTTGCTGATCCTGCTGGTGATGTCGGCGTCACTGACGTTCTTCCTGCTCGACCAGGTTCGTCCTGACGAGCTCATCGGCCTGGAGACGCGGACCGATGCTCTCTATTTCACCTTGAGCACCATGACGACGGTCGGGTACGGGGACGTCCACGCAGCGGGTCAGATCGCGCGGGCGCTGGTGTGCGTGATGATCGTCTTCGACATCGTGGTGGTGGCGTCGCTCGTCCGGGCCCAGACCAGCTCCCCGACTCGCCCTCCGTCGGACTGATACGCCTGATACGTCCCTGGAAGCGGGGTCAAGGGTTCAGCCCACCGACGATGACGGTGGGCTCGGCCTCGACGGGGAAGTTCACGCTGCTCGCGATGAAGCAGTCCAGGTGGGCCTGGTGGTGCGCGGTGGTCGCGGCCTCGATCATGGACTCGTCGGCGACGGTGACGACGGGGTGGAGCACGGCCCGGGTGAACCGGCCGCCGGTGCCCTGCGTCTCCATGGTCGCCGTCGCGGCGTCGTGGTAGTCGAGGACGACCACGCCGACCTTCACCGCCTGGTGCAGATACGAGAGCATGTGGCACTGCGCCAGGGAGGCCAGCAGCAGCTGCTCGGGGTTGTGCCGGCTCGCGTCGCCACGAAACGTCGGGTCGGCCGAGCCGAGGATGTCGGGCAGCCCGTCGATGCGTACGACGTGGTCGCGGGTGTAGTCGCGGTAGCCGCTCGTCCCGGTGCCACGGTTGCCCGTCCACTCCACCGAGACCGTGTAGTCGTGGGTCATAGCCATGCGCACACGCTAGCGGCCGTCCGGGCGCGGCGCGTATGCGCGGCGTCCGGCGTGGTTACCGCTCGCAGGGACCGCCGTCCGCTCTTCAGGAGGAACCAGGATGCCTTCGAACCTCACCGAACCCGCTGGTCGCACCGGTCCGGGGTGGTGGCGTTCCGCCGTCGTCTACCAGGTCTATCCGCGCAGCTTCGCCGACGGGAACGGTGACGGCGTGGGCGACCTGCGCGGGATCCGGGAGCGGCTCGAGCACCTCGAGTGGCTCGGGGTCGACGTGCTGTGGATCTCGCCGGTCTATCCCTCGCCGATGGCCGACAACGGTTACGACGTCAGCGACTATCACGACGTCGACCCGACGTACGGAACGCTTGCGGAGCTGGACGCGCTGATCGCCGATCTCCACGAGCGGGGGATGAAGCTGGTGATGGATCTCGTCGCAAACCACACCTCCGACGAGCATCCCTGGTTCGTGGACTCGACGATGAGCCCCGAGAGCCCGAAGCGCGACTGGTACTGGTGGCGCGATGAGCCCAACAACTGGGGCTCGTTCTTCTCCGGGCCGGCCTGGACCTACAGCGAAGGCAGGGCCGCCTACTACCTCCACCTGTTCACCAGGAAGCAGCCGGACCTGAACTGGGAGAACCCCGAGGTCAGGCAGGCGGTGTACGAGGTCATGCGCTGGTGGCTCGACCGTGGCGTCGACGGCTTCCGGATGGACGTGGTGAACCTGATCTCCAAGGACCCGGAGCTGCCGGAGGCTCCGGTCATGCCCGGGCAGCGCTACGGGAACATGCGCAGGTCGGTGATCGACGGGCCGCGCGTGCACGAGTTCCTCGCCGAGATGCACCGGGAGGTCTTCGACCGCTACGACCGCGACCTGCTGCTCGTCGGGGAGACCGGCGAGACGACTGTCGAAGAAGGCCGCAAGTACACCGATCCGGCACGTCGTGAGCTCGACATGGTCCTGCACTACGAGCACGTCGAGATCGACCACGGAACCTTCAAGTGGGACGTACGCCCCTTCGACCTCCCTCGCCTCCGGGACCGGCTTGCGGCCTGGCAGACCGGCCTGGCAGACGTGGGTTGGAACAGCCTCTACTGGGACAACCACGACCAGCCGCGGGTGGTGTCGCGCTACGGTGACGACGGCCGTTGGAGGGCCGAGTCGGCCAAGCTGCTCGCGACCGTGCTGCACCTGCAGCGGGGCACCCCGTTCGTCTACCAGGGCGACGAGATCGGCATGACGAACTACCCGTTCGCCTCCATCGACGAGGTCGACGACGTGGAGGCGGTGAACTACTACCACGAGGCGATCGCCGCGGGCCTGGATCACGAGGACGTGATGCGCTCGCTGCGGGCGATGTGCCGTGACAACGGACGTACGCCGATGCAGTGGGACGCCTCGCCCGGCGCCGGGTTCACCACCGGGGAGCCCTGGCTCGCGGTCAACCCGAACCACACCGAGATCAACGTCGCCGCGCAGCGCGAGGACCCGGACTCGGTGCTCTCGCACTATCGTCGGCTGATCCGGCTGCGGCACGAGGACCCCGCCGTGGTCGACGGCGACTTCAGCCTGCTGGCCGAGAGCCATCCGCAGCTCTTCGCCTTCAGCCGACGCCACGAGAGTGGGCAGCTGACGGTGCTCGCGAACTTCAGCGGCACCGACGCCGTCCTCGGTGAGCTCGTCGAGGAGTGCCGGGGCGAGCTCGTGCTCGGGTCCGGCCACGGTCCGGTGATGGCACCGTGGGAGTCGCGGGTCTACCGCCGCTGAGCCGGGCTCAGCCGTCGCCGAGCAACCAGACCGCGGAGTCCGGCGGCAGCTCGGCGCCGACCGGCTCGCCGCTGCAGATGGCGACGTCGCCAGGGGGCAGCGGCGTGGGCACCGCACCGCAGTTGATGACTGCGGTCAGCCGGCCGCGGCGGAAGGCGATGACGTCGTCGGGCATGTCGAGGAAGCTCACCTCGCTCCCCCGGGCGTAGCGGCGGCGGGCCGCGAGCGCCGACCGGTAGAACTCCAGGGTCGAGCCGGGCCGGCCGGTCTGCGCGGCGACCGTCAGGTCGGCCCACTGGACCGGCTGCGGCAGCCACGGCTGTCCGTCGCCGGGACCGAATCCGAAGGGCGGTGCGTCGCCGCTCCACGGCAGCGGCACCCGGCAGCCGTCACGGCCGTTCCCACCCGCGGCCCAGGGGTCCTGCTGGTGCTCCGGCGGCAGCTCCACGTGCGGCAGCCCGAGCTCCTCGCCCTGGTAGAGGTACGCCGACCCGGGCAGGGCCAGCATCGTCAGCGTCGCCGCGCGGGCGCGCGCGAGGGCCTGCGCGCCGTCGCCGTAGCGTGTCCGGTGACGTACCGCGTCGTGGTTGGAGAGCACCCATGTCGGCCAGGCACGGGAGGGACTCAGCGCCTCCAGCGTGGACATGATCGCGTCCATGAACTCGCTCGCCGACCAGTGCGCCTGCAGCCACTGGAAGTTGAACGCCTGCTCGAACTCGTCGGTGCGCAGGTAGCCCCGCAGGTTCGCCGGACCCTGGGTCCACGCCTCGGCGATCAGCATCCGTTCCCCGGGGTAGGAGGAGATGACCTCGTGCCAGTCGCGGTAGACACCGTGGACGTCCGGGTGGTCCCACATCGGATCGTCCTCGATACCGGCGTCGTACATCACCGCCGGGTCGGAGTTCGGGAACATCCCTTCGGGGACGTGCTGGTCGCGCAGCGCCTTGACCAGGCCGTGGGCGACGTCGACGCGGAACCCGTCGACACCCCGGTCCAGCCACCACCGCAGCACGGAACGGAACTCCTCGGCGACCTCGGGATGGCGCCAGTTCAGGTCTGGCTCCTCCTCGGCGAACATGTGCAGGTACCACTGTCCGTCCTCGACGCGGGTCCACGCCGACCCGCCGAAGACGGACTGCCAGTTGGTCGGCGGCTCCTCCCCGTTCGGCCCACGACCGTCGCGGAAGATGTAGCGATCACGCTCCGCAGACCCGGGGCCCGCCGAGAGTGCCTCGCCGAACCACGGGTGGTCCGAGGAGGTGTGGTTGGGGATCAGGTCGATGATCACCTTCAGGCCCACCTCGTGCGCCTTGGTGAGCAGGTCCTCGGCGTCGGAGAGGGTCCCGAAGAGTGGGTCCACCCCGCGGGCGTCGACGACGTCGTAGCCGTAGTCGATCTGCGGCGAGGGATAGAAGGGCGAGAGCCAGATCGCGTCCACGCCGAGGCCGGCCAGATGGTCCAGTCGCGAGGTGATACCTGCGAGGTCGCCGGTGCCGTCCCCGTCCGCATCGGCGAACGAGCGCGGATATATCTGGTACGTCACGGCCTCACGCCACCACGGAGAATCCACGGAAGCCCGGTAACCGGAGGCCGCTCAGGTCATGCCCTCGGTCGAGGGTCCGTCGGCCGCTCTCAGTGGTCGTGGTCGGCGGGATGGAGCTGCGTCCCGGTGACGCCGCAGTGCGCACATGTCTCGATGTGCACGCGGTGCTCGTCGGGCTCCTCCACGGCCGCGAGCGGCCGTCGCACGAACACCGCCGCGAGCGCCGCGCCGAGGAGCAGCAGGACGGCGTTGAGGATCATCGCCATGCTGTAGCCGTCGTCGAAGGTGCTCGGGTTCGTGTAGTCGTCACCGGCGATCCCCACCGCGGCCGGGACCACGGCCACGGCCAGCAGCCCGGCGGTCCTGGCGACCGCGTTGTTGACGCCCGAGGCGATCCCGGCGTGCCGGTCGTCCGCCGCGTCGAGCACGGTGGCGGTCAGCGGCGCGACCAGCAGCGTGAGCCCTGCGGCGAAGAGCAGGACGGGCGCGAGGACGTCCGCGACGTACGACGCCTCCGCGCCGATCCGCCCCATCCAGAGCACCCCAGCCGCTCCGAGCAGCGGCCCGAGGGTCATCGGCAGGCGCGGGCCGATGTGCTGCGCCAAGGCGCCCGCGCGCGAGGAGAAGAGCAGCATCACCACCGTGACGGGGAGCAGTGCGGATCCCGCGGCGAGCGGCGACCAGCCGCTGACGACCTGGAGCTGGAGGACGAGCAGCACGAAGATCACGCCGAGCGCCGCGTAGACGAGCAGGGTGACGGCATTGGCTGCGCTGAACTGGGCGTTGCGGAACAGCTCGAGCGGGACCAGCGGGTGGGTCGAGCGGGCCTCGACGACCACGAAGGCCACCAGGCAGGCGATCCCGACGGCGGCGGTCGCCGCCACCGCTCCGGCGAACCCGACCTCGCCGGCCCGGGTCAAGCCGTAGGTGAGTGCTCCGAGCCCCGCCGCGGCGAGCACCGTCCCGGCCAGGTCGAGCCGGCCGCCGGCGTCCGGGTCACGGCTCTCGGGTACGTGGCGGATGGCGACGATCACGATGAGCACCGCGACGGGCACGTTGACGAGGAAGACCAGCCGCCAGTCGACCTCGACCAGCCAGCCGCCGACGAGCGGACCGATCGCCGCCGCGATGCCGCTGAGACCCGACCAGGCACCCACGGCGGCCGGCCGGTCCTCGGCGTGGAACGAGGCGGCGATGATCGCCAGGCTCCCCGGTGTCAGAAGGGCACCGCCGACCCCCTGCAGCCCCCGCGCCGCGATCAGCAGATCGATGTCGGGCGCCAGTCCGCACAGCAGCGACGCGGCTGCGAACCACACCACGCCGACGAGGAACACCCGGCGCCGGCCGAAGCGGTCACCGAGCGAGCCACCGAGGAGGATCAGCGCCGCAAGACTCAGCGTGTAGGCATTCACCGTCCACTGCAGACCCGAGAAGCCCGCATCGAGATCCTCCCCGATCCGGCCTAGGGCGACGTTGACGACGGTCGAGTCGAGCATCGCCAGTCCTGAGCCCAGCACCGTGGTCAGTAGCACCCAGCGACCACGGGCACTCTTCAGCCGGAGAGGGGCGCCGTCACTCCGGGAGTCGTCCATGATCTGGAGTATCCCAGTCGGGCGCCCCTCCCTCTGCTCATTTCAGGGCTGATCCGCCACCCACGTACGCAGGTCCGCGCCGTGCTGGTCGAGCGTGGGCGGCGCGGCGTGGCCGGTGGGGGTCACCTCTGCTCCCTCGGTGAAGAACCGCAGCGGCGGCCCCGGAAGAGTGAGATGTCCGAGCGTCGAGTGGTCGACGTCGATCAGGAGACCCTGGCTGGCGGTCTGCTCCCAGGCGTAGACCTCGTCCAGGGAGCGCACCTTGCCAGCGGGGACACCGGCCTCGGCGAGCTTGGCGAGCAGCTCCTCGGCGGGCCACGGCTCGAAGAGTGTCTCGACGAGCTCGACGACCTTGTCCCGGTTGGCCGCACGCTCGGGGTTGGTGGCCATCCCGTCGATGTCCGGCGAGATGTCGAACGCGCTGCAGAACCGCCGCCACAGCCCCTCGCTCCCGACCGCGATCTGCACGGTCCCGTCGGCACAGCGGAACAGACCGTACGGGGAGATGCTCGGGTGGTGGTTGCCCTGCGCGCGGCCGACCTCGCCGGCGACGGTCCATCGGGTTCCCTGGAACCCGTGGACGCCGACGACCGCGGAGAGCAGCGAGGTGCGGACGACGGTGCCGCGGCCGGTGCGGTCGCGCTCGTGGAGAGCGGCAAGTGCACCGTAGGCGCCGTACATCCCGGCCAGCAGGTCGGCGATGGGGGTGCCGACCCGCTGGGGGTCATCGGGGCCCGAGCCGGTGAGCGACATCAGGCCAGCCTCGCCCTGCGCGATCTGGTCGTAACCGGATCGTCCGCCCTCGGGTCCGTCGTGGCCGAACCCGGTGATCGAGAGCACCACGAGACGCGGGTTGCGGGCCTGGAGCTCGTCGATGCCGAGTCCGAGCCGGTCGAGGACGCCGGTGCGGAAGTTCTCGATGAGCACGTCGGCCCGGTCGACCAGCCGCAGCAGCACGTCCTTGTCGTCGGTGTCCTTGAGGTCGAGGGTGATCGACTCCTTGTTGCGGTTCGCCGAGAGGAAGTACGTCGCCTCGCGCTGCCCCTCCTCCCCCACGAACGGCGGGCCCCAGCCCCGGGTGTCGTCGCCGTGCCCGGGCGCCTCGACCTTGATCACGCGGGCACCGAGGTCGCCCATCATCATCGCGGCGTGCGGCCCGGCCAGGGCGCGGGAGAGGTCGAGGACGACGACGTCGTCGAGTGGTCCACGCATGCGCGTCACCAACCCGGGAGGACCATGGTGGCCCAGACCAGGAGGGGACCGACCAGCACCACGACGACGCTGTAGCCGAGGATCTGCTTGTAGTAGTGCTCCTCGGTGATGCTCTCGGGCCGGTTGGCCAGCATC
The DNA here is from genome assembly GCF_042798275.1 of Nocardioides sp. NPDC057767. Lineage (NCBI taxonomy): Bacteria > Bacillati > Actinomycetota > Actinomycetes > Propionibacteriales > Nocardioidaceae > Nocardioides > Nocardioides sp. NPDC057767. Next base: position 39,491 of record NZ_JBHVKJ010000028.1, read on the forward strand.
AGTGCGCCGTTGGTGGAGAACGGGCTCACGTCGACGATCGTCGAGGAGATCGCGAGCGCCGCCACGAACATCGCCGCCGAGATCCCGCCTTCGGCTATCAGGGGCACCGCGATCGGGATGATGATCGGCAGCAGCGCCGTGGAAGAGGCGAACGCGGAGACCACGGCCCCGACGTAGCAGAGGATGAGCGCACCGACCGCGGCGACGCCCAGGCCGGCCGCCCAGCCACCCACGAACTCGGGCGATCCGGCGGTGTTCAGGATCGTGGCGTACGTCGAGACGCCGGCGACCAGGAGCACGGTCGGCCAGGCGATCTGGCGGATGGCGTCCTTGTGCTGGCTCGGCGAGAGAGCCGCGAGGACGGTCGCCGCGGTGATCGAGGCGAAGCCGATGTTCTTGTCGAAGAACAGGGCGATGGCCGCGACGATCACGAAGGCGGCGAGGGTCAGGACCTGCTCGGTGCGGATGCCTGGCTTGGTGCCGGTCGGGGCGACGGTGCCGTAGCCGCGGGCGGGGACGGTGACGCCGCCCTCGTTCAGCTCGCCCGGTACGCCGGCTGCTGCGCTGGCCGCCTCGTCGGGGTCGAGCCGCATGGCCATCAGCGACCGTCCACCGAGGGCGAAGAACAGGATCGCCGCCATGATCAGGTTGACGACCAGGCTGGTCAGGAAGACCGTCATCTCGCTGGCGGGCAGGCCGTTGTCGACCATGACCGAGTTGGTGATGGTGCCGTAGATGCTGATCGGCGAGAAGCCACCGCCCTGGGCGCCGTGGACGACGAACATGCCCATCATCAGCGGGTTGATCTTGTAGCGGCCGGCGAAGCCGAGAGCCACCGGCCCGATGATCGCGCAGGCAGCCGGGCTGGCAGCGCCCATCGCGGTCAGCAGCGCGGTCACGCCGAACATCACCCACGGGATCAGGGCGACCCTGCCTCCGACCGCGCGGACAGCACTGCTGACGATCAGGTCGACCGTGCCGTTGTTCCTCGCGATCGCGAACAGATAGGTGACACCTATCAGCGTCAGGATCAGGTCGGCGCTGACGCCGGCCAGGATCTCCTTCTCGTCGAGGTTCAGCGCGAACATCCCGACCAGCCAGGCCGCGACGTAGGCCAGAGCTCCCATGTTGATCGGCAGCAACGTGCCGGCCACGAACAAGGCGACCAACGCGATGATCGCCACCCATTCCGGTCCCATCGGACTTCCCTTCTGTTGGCCCCCAGATGACACCGCATGCTGTGTGACCCGGATCACGGCGGCTCAGTGGCCTAGCCAATAGGACAATCGAAGGAACGTCAATACCCTGTAGCCATGAGTGAGTCCTCCCGCTTTCCGCGACCCCTGCAGCGAACTCGTCTGTACGAGCAGGTCGCGGAGCAGATCACGGCCTGGATCTCGGAGAACGACCTGAAGGCCGGTGACCGGCTGCCGCCGGAGAGGCAGCTCGCCACCAGCCTCGGGGTGAGCCGGGCGACCCTCAGCCAGGCGCTGGTCGCGCTCGAGGTGATCGGCGTCGTCGCGGTGCGGCACGGCGACGGGACGGTGCTGACCGACAAGCCGAGGGTCGATCGCATCACCGATGCGATCCGGGCGCACGCGGAGCGGATCCCCGACGTCATCGAGGCGCGCGACGCACTGGAGACCAAGATCGCCGCGCTGGCCGCGCAGCGGCGTACCCAGGAGGATCTGGACCGCATCCAGGCCGCGCTGAAGGCGATGGCGGACGACATCGAGGGCGGTGGGCGCGGGGTCCAGGGCGACGAGCTCTTCCATCACGCGGTCACCGAGGCCGCCCACTCCCCTCTGCTCGAGCAGATGATGTCGGAGATCAGCGAGCTGATCCGGGAGACCCGCATCGAGTCACTCTCCCAGCCCGACCGGCCCAAGACCTCGCTCGCCGGCCATCAGAAGATCGCCGACGCGATCGCTTCGGGCGACCCGCAGGCCGCCGCGGCCGCGATGCACGGCCACGTCATGCTGGTCAGCGACGTCGCGCTGCTCCGCGACTGATGACATGGCTGGACCAGCTCGCGGTGCTCGCCGCGGGCCTGGGCGCCGGCATCCTCACCTCCACCGTGGGGGTCGCCTCGTTGCTCAGCTTTCCGGTCCTGGTCGCGGTCGGTCTGCCGCCGGTGGTGGCCAACACCTCCAACACGGTCGGGATGACGCCGGCCGGGCTGAGCGGCTCCTTCGGCTACCGGCGCGAGCTCGCTGAGCATCCGGGCGTCACCGCTGCCGTATTGATGACGGCGGCCGGAGGCGGCGTCGCCGGATCCTTGCTGCTGCTGTGGCTGCCAGGAGCGGTCTTCGAGGCGGTCGTGCCCTGGCTGATCCTCGGCACCTGCGTACTCGTCGGCATCCAGCCCCGGCTGAGCCGGTTCCTGCGCCAGCACGCCACCGACGACGAGCCGCGGGTGCGGATCTCCGGTCTGACCACAGTGTTCGCGACGCTGACCGGCGTCTACGGCGGCTACTTCGGCGCCGGGTCCGGGGTGATGATGATGGCCGTGCTCGGGCTCGGCACCGACCTGGAGTTCCGCACCGTCAATGCGCTCAAGACCTTCGCGGTGATGGCCTCGAACGTCGTCGCGACCGTGATCTTCCTGGCCATCGCCGATCTCGACTGGCGGGCCGTCGGACTGCTCGCCGCGGGCTCGGTCGTGGGCGGGTACGTCGGTGCCCACATCGGTCGTCGCCTGCCGGCCACGGTGCTGCGTTCGCTGATCGTCGTCGTCGGGATCGGCGCCGCCACGCTCATGCTCGTGCGCTGAGGTACCGCGGCGTCAGAACGGCGGCTTCCCCGTCCCGGAGACCCGGAACCGCCCCCAGGGGTCGATGTCGGAGAGCCGGCCCTCGGCCTCGCCGTGATCGGTGCGGACGGTGACGGTCTGCCCGTTGCGTACGCCGTCGAGGGTCGCCCCGACACGGCCGTACCAGTGGAAGTGGCCGTCGATCGGCTGGAAGACGCCGCGCAGGGCGACGTCGGCCTCCCAGGTGGCGTCCGCGGACTCGAGGTGGGCGGGGCCGTCGTAGAGGTGCTGGGGCTCGTGCTCGCTCATCGGGGACTCTTTCGCAGTGAGGTGACGATCTCGGGACGGTCCAGGGCGCTCAGGTCGACGCCGTACTCGGCGGTGGTGCCCTCCAGGGCGTGCCAGACGAACTCGCTCAGGTAGCGGGTGAACGCGGCGCGCGACATGGTGCGCCGGTCGAGCCACCACTGGCCCGCGGACTCACCGATCCCGACCAGGCTGTGCGCCCATGGTTCAGCTCCCGCGGCGTCGACCCCGAGACGGCCGAAGGTGTCGCCGAGCAGGCGTGCGAAGGTCGCCGCGATGAGCTGCTTGCCGTCGGCGAGCGGGTCGGTGCCGCCGGTGTGCTGGCGCACCAGGAGCAGGTAGACGTTGGGGTGCTCGGCGATGGTCTCGACGTACGCAGCGACCCCTGCCTCGACGCGTTGCCGGGTCGGCGCAGGCGCGAGCACGGCATCGACGACCGCGTCCAGGATCTGCCGCGCAGCCCACATCCCCACGGCGCCGTGCAGCTCCGCCTTGTCGGCGAAGTAGCGGTAGAGCACCGGTTTGCTCACCCCGGCCTCGACGGCGATGTCGGCGATCGAGACCTCGGCGCCGGCGGAGTCGACGGCGCGTACGGCCGCCCCGACCAGCTCTGCGCGCCTCGCCTCCCGGTGCGCGTCCCAGCGCGAGGAGCGACCGTCGTCCTTGACCTTCCGTGTCATGTCCTGCACTCTAGCAACTATCCGTAACTCTCGGTAACACGTAGTTCAGTCTGGAGAAGAATGACCATCGCCGACCCGACCTCCGACCGGCTCCTGCGCTCCACCGCGCGTCAGTCCTACGACCCCGAGGTCGATCTCGACTGGGACGCCGCGCCCGTCGAAGGCCTGTGGTGGATGCAGCCCGAGCGCGTCTCCCTCTACGGCACCCCGACCTGGGACCGACTCAGCCAGGAGCAGCAGATCGAGCTCTCCCGCCACGAGGTCGCCAGCATCATGAGCGTGGGACTGTGGTTCGAGGTGCTGCTCATGCAGCTCCTGCTCCGCGAGGTCTACGGGGCCGACCCACGCACGGCGCGCACGCAGTACGCGCTGACCGAGATCGGCGACGAGACCCGCCACTCGGTGATGTTCGGCCGGGCGATCGCGGCGATGGACGCACCGGCGTACGGCCCTCGCCCCGCCGTCCTGCGCATCGGCAAGCTCGCTCCGCTGCTGCACGGGCCCAGCGTCTTCTCCGCGACCCTCGTCGGCGAGGAGCCGCTCGACCGCTGGCAGCGCGAGCTGATGAAGGACGAGCGCTGCCAGCCGCTGACCCGGATGGCCTCCCGCATCCACGTCACCGAGGAGGCTCGCCACGTCACCTTCGCCCGCGAGGAGCTCGCCGCGGCGATGACGCAGAAGATCGGGCGTACGCAGCTCCGGCTCCACCAGAACCTCACCGCCCGCTCGGCCTACGTGATGGCCCGCTCGCTGGTCCACCCCGACTGCTATGCGGCCGTCGGCCTCGACCCGATGGCCGCCCGCCGCGAGGCGCTCGGCAACGAGCACTACCGCGCCACCCTGGCCTGGATGGGCGAGAAGATGATGCCCTACCTCACCGAGCACGGGATGGTCTCGGAGAAGGACCGCAAGCTCTGGCGCGCCTCCTTCCTGGTGCCGCGCGACTGACGCGCTCAGAGCACGGCGAGGCGATCCACCAGCAGCTCGAGCCTCCGCTCGGCATCCTCGGGCAGCAGTCGTCCCGACCGGCTCAGGGTCGCGATCCCGTGCAGCGACGCCCAGAACACCTCGGTGAACAGCCCCGGGGCGACGCCGTCCCCGGCGACCTCGCCCAGGGTCTCCATCAGCGCCGCGAAGGCGTCCTTCAGCTGTTCCGGGGTGTCCTCCTGCGCGTACGCCAGGCCGCCGTCGAGCTGGAACAGGGCGTCGTAGACCGCGGGGTTGCGGTCAGCGAAGTCGAGGTAGGCACGGGCCAGCGCGGCGACCCGCTCTCGCGGAGTCTTCGCGACGGCCGTCGCGGCCCGCATCGCCGCGGCCATCTCGGAAGCCCCCTCGAGGGCCACGGCGCCGATGATCTCCCGCTTGCCGCGGAAGTGGCTGTAGAGCACGGGCTGGCTGTATTCGATGCGCTCGGCGAGCCGGCGCGTGGTCACCGCTTCCCAGCCCTGGGCCTCCGCGAGCTCACGGGCCGTCGCCACGATCAACCGCTCACGGTCTGCTCGTTCGCGCTGCTTGCGCTCCTGTACCGACATGATCGGAATCCTAGCACTGCTAGACATTCGAGCAGCAGCACTGCTAGCGTTGCACGTCGTCCTAGCGCTGCTAGATTTCTGAAGGAGCATCATGTTCAACACACTCGAGGTCGTCACCACCGTGGTCGTCGGCGTCATGGTGGGCGTCGAGTTCTCCGTCGCCTTCGTCCTCAACCGGATCCTCAACGCGTTGCCGGAGGAGAGCAGCCAACTGGGCCACGCGCACGGGGGTCGGATGCTCGGCACCGTGATGCCGGTCTGGTACATCAGCTCTCTCGTGCTGGTGAGCATCTGGACCATCGCCGGGTGGCAGCACGACGGCACTGCTCTCGTCATCACCGCGGGCGCGCTTCTGATCCTCAGCGTGGTCATGTCGGTCCTGCTGCTCGTCCCGATCAACAACCGGAACAAGTCCTGGACCCCGGAGAACCGGCCCGAGGACTGGAAGGCCCAGCTGAGCCTCTGGGAGCGCTGGCACTACCTGCGCGTCGCCGTCATCGTCGCGGCCTTCACCCTGCTCGCCGCCGCCCTCGTCTGAACCCGCCCGGCCTCGCGTCCTCGACCCCGAACCCGCAAGGGAAGGCACCATGTCCCGTCCTCCCGGGTCCTCTGCCCCTTCCTCGGGTTGCCGGGCGGCACCGAGGCTGTGGCTGTCGGACCCTGAACACTGGAGGTGACGCGACGCCATGAGCCGGACCGAGCCCGCCCTTCTCGATCGCGAGACAGCGTCGTCCTCGGCGGTCCGCGTCGTCGTCGCAACCATCGGGCTGGTGGCATCGCTGGCGGGGATCGAGCACGGGGTGGGCGAGCTCCTCCAGGACGCCTCGACGGCCGATGGGCTGGTGATCGAGTCGTGGCCGGACGTGGCAGCCTTCGAGCCGTTGGACGGTGAGCCGGCCATGACCCTGATCCCCGACCTGCGCATCGCCGGTGTGGTCAGCGTCGTGACCGCCGTTGCTCTGGGATGGTGGGCGGTACGGGCCCGGCCTCACCGCCGGGACGGCTGGGTGCTGCTCAGCCTCTCCGTTCTGCTGCTGGTCGTGGGCGGCGGGTTCGGACCGCCACTGGTCGGCCTCGTGCTGGCCATCGGCCTGCTCCGCGCAGACCCGAGGACCCGGCCCAGGAAGCCCGGCCGTGTTCGCCGCGCGCTGGCTTCTGCGTGGCGCTCCCTACTGCTGCTCACCGTGAGCAGCTTCCTGGCACTCCTTCTCGGTGTCGTGCTGCTGCAGTGGCTGGCCGGCGTCGACTCGACCTTGCTGCCCGTGCTGCTGCCTCCGGTCGCCTTCGGCGGACTGGTGCTCACCCTCGCCGGCGCACTGACAGCCGACAGAGAGCGCGCCCGCGAAGACGAGGCATGAGATGCAGGAACGAGAGTCGGTCGGGTTGCTCCACGGCGACATCCCCTACCTGAGGATCGGACACGGCCCGCCGCTGGTGTCGGTGCTGGGTCTGACCCCCGACCACGAAGTGCCCGAAGGCCTGCAGCGTCGGATGGCGCTTGCCTTCGCGACCCCGTTCGCCCAGGACTTCACCGTGCTCGTGGTCAATCGCAGGCGAGGACTGCGACCAGGGCAGTCGATGTCCGAGATCGCAGGCCATCTGGCCGACGCGATCGCGCACGATCTCAGCGAGCCAGTGTTCCTGCACGGCACCAGCACCGGCGGGTCGGTCGCGCTCCAGCTCGCCGTCGACCGGCCGGACCTCGTGCGCCGACTGGTGGTGGTCTCATCGGCGTGCCGACTGGGTTCGCGCGGGCGTGCGATGCAAGCAGAGATGGCGCGCCTGATCAGGGCCGGAGAGCCACGCGCCGCGTGGGCATCCATGATGACGGGCATGCTTCCCTGGCCCCTACGGCGTCCGACAGGCCCGCTCGCGCGCTGGGCGGCCCGCCTGATGGTCCCCGCCGACCCGACCGACCTGCTGGTTACCCTCGATGCCGAGGACGCCTTCGACGTCGAGGCCGACCTGCCGCAGATCATGGCCCCCACACTGGTAGTCGGCGGCCGCAGCGACGCCTTCTACAGCCCGGAGCTTTTCCACCGCACAGCGCAGGGCGTACCCGACGGGCGGGCTCACATCTTCGAGAAGTGGGGTCATGCCCGTGCCTCCACCTCGACCGCGACCACCCACCTCACCCTGGGCTTCATGCTCGCCGGGGCACCAGCTTCTTCACCGAACAGCCCACCTGCGCGACCTGACTGAGGCGCCTCGCGTGAGCCCGGGTCAGCGGAATGCGGACTCCCCCGTCAGCGCCTGCCCGATGATCAGCTGGTGGACCTCGCTGGTGCCCTCGTAGGTGAGGACCGACTCCAGGTTGTTGGCGTGGCGCAGGATCGGGTACTCGAGGGTGACACCGGCGGCAGCGAGGATGGTGCGGCACTCGCGGGCGATGGCGATCGCCTCGCGGACGTTGTTGAGCTTGCCCAGCGAGATCTGCTCGGAGCGGAGGGTGCCCTCGTCCTTCAGACGGCCCAGGTGCAGAGCCAACAGCATTGCCTTGCCGAGCTCCACCGTCATGTCGGCGAGCTTGGTCTGGGTGATCTGGTAGCCGGCGAGGGGCTTGTCGTAGATCTCGCGGGAAGCGGCGTACGCGATCGCCGACTCGAGGCAGTCACGGGCCGCGCCGACGGCGCCGAAGACGATGCCGAAACGGGCCTCGTTGAGGCAGGACAGCGGGCCCTTCAGCCCCCTGACCTCGGGGAAAGCCGCGGAGGCCGGGAGCCGAACCTCGTCCAGGACGATCTCGCCGGTGACCGAGGCGCGCAGCGACAGCTTCTGCTTGATCACCGGGGCGGAGAAGCCGGGCGTATCGGTCGGGACCACGAACCCGCGGATCCCCTTGCCGTTCTCGCCCTCGTCGGTCTGGGCCCAGACGACAGCGACGTCGGCGACCGGAGCGTTGGTGATCCACATCTTGGTGCCGGTGAGCACCCAGTCGTCGCCGTCCCGCCGGGCACGCGTGCGCATCCCGGCCGGGTTGGAGCCGAAGTCAGGCTCGGTCAGACCGAAGCAGCCGATCGCGTCTCCGGCCGCCATCCGCGGCAGCCACTCCTGCTTCTGCTCCTCGCTGCCCCACTTCCAGATCGCGAACATCGCCAGCGACCCCTGCACCGAGACCAGCGAGCGGATCCCGGAGTCGGCGGCTTCGAGCTCCAGGCAGGCCAGGCCGTACGCCGTGGCGCTGGTGCCCGCGCAGCCGTAGCCCTCCAGGTGCATCCCGAGCACGCCGAGCCTGCCGAGCTCGGGGGCCAGCTCCTTGACGGGCACCGAGCCCGCCTCGAACCAGTCGGCGAGGTGCGGCTTGATCTCCTTCTCCGCGAAGGATCTCACCGTGTCGCGGATCGCGCGGTCCTCATCGCCGATGAGGGTCTCGATGCCGAAGAGCTCGAGCGGGGTCTGGGGCATGGGGAGTCTCCTTGGGGTTCGATCGGGGCCGCGACCGATTGTGTCACCCGTCACGGCGACCGGTTTGAACCGTTCGCCACAGCGCTCCGTAGTAGGGATGAAGGCGGGCATCGGGCCGGCCTCGCGGTGAGAGGAAACGGCGTGCGGACACGTACGAAGGCAGTGGTCGGGATCGGGGCGGCAGTAGTTGTGGTCGGCGGGGTCGCGGCGATCTTCGGACCCCGCTGGTACGCGGATCGGGCCGAGGACGCGGCGGCCGACAAGCCCAGCCTCAGCGCGTCGGCGGCGCCGGCTGACGGCGCCGACAGCACCGGCACCTGGACCGTCTCCGAAGGCTCCTACGCCGGCTACCGCCTCGACGAGGTGCTGCGCGGCGAGGACGTCACCGTCACCGGGCGCACCGAGGACGTGACCGGCGAGGTCACCATCGCCGAGGACGAGGTCACCGCAGCCGCCATCGAGGTGAAAGTGGCCACGATCGCCACCGACTCCGGCAACCGGGACGGCTACTTCCGCGACGACGCGATCGAGGCCGAGAAGTTCCCGACCGCCACCTTCGAGCTCACCGAGCCCGCTGCCCTCGAGGCGGGTGCGACCGAGGTCGAGCTGGTCGGCGATCTCACCGTGCACGGCGAGACCAGGTCGGTGACGGTGGACGCCGAGGTCGGCGGCGACGGCGCCAGCGCCCTCCAGGTCGTCGGCAGCGTCCCGATCACGTTCGCGGACTTCGGGGTCGAGGCCCCGAACCTGGGTTTCGTGAGCGTTGAGGACACCGGCAGCGTCGAGTTCTCGCTCGAGCTGGTCAAGGGCTGACCGGGACTCTGGGATCCTGGTTCGGTGCGGGGAGCTGACATTGGCGCGGAGGACGAGCTGCTCGTGGCGGTGCACGACGCCCACTCCGAGGCGCTCTACCGCTACGTCGTACGCCGCACCGGCGACGCGGAGGAGGCCCGCGACGTGGTGCAGGAGACGCTGCTGCGCGCCTGGCGCAGCCCGGAGGTGCTGCAGCGGCCCGACGACGGCGTACGCGCCTGGCTGTTCACCACCGCCCGCAACCTCGTCATCGACGACCTGCGCAGCGCTCGCCGCAAGCGGGAGTACGCCGCGGAGTCGCCCCCGGACCAGAGCCGGGCCGACCACACCCAGGCCGTGCTCGACTCCTGGGTCGTCGCCGATGCGCTGCTGGCCCTCTCCGTCGAGCACCGGGCCGTGGTGGTCGGCGCCTACTACGGCGGCCGGTCGGTCGCGGAGCTCGCCCGCGAGCTCGACATCCCGCCCGGCACCGTGAAGTCTCGGCTGCACTACGGACTGCGAGCCCTGCGTCTCGCCCTGCAAGAGAAGGGGGTCACCTCATGAATGACCGCCTGGACGCCTCCGGGCACCAGACGTTCGCCGACTGGGACGCGTCCTACGTGCTCGGGGCGCTGAGCCCGAGCGACCGCAGGGTCTTCGAGCGCCACCTGACCGGTTGCGCCGTGTGCCGAGAGGGGGTCGCCGAGCTCGCCGGGATGCCAGGACTGCTCGGGGCGCTCTCGCGCGAGGAGGCCGAGGAGCTGCTCGAGGACGCGCCTGCCGAGGTCACCCCGCCGCCGCTCGCCGACCTGGCCGGGGCCGTACGCAGGTCGCGACTGCGGCGCCGGGCGTTCGCGGTCGCGGCCGCCATCGTCCTTCTTGCCGGCGGGACGGCCATCGGCGGGCTGCTGCTCGGCCGCGCCGGGAGCCATGACCCGATCGCCCGGCCGTCGACCTCCGTCGCGCCGCCAGGCTCCGCGGGCGCGAACGTCCGCACCGTCGACCTGCGCCCCGTCGGCAGCGTCGACATGTGGGCCCAGCTCGTCGTCACCCCGACCTCGTGGGGCACCAAGCTCACGTGGAGCTGCCACTACCCGCCGAAGCCCGGGCAGAGCCCACCGACACCGTCCGACTATCAGGGTCCGCCGGTGACGTACGACCTGGTGCTGGTCCGCCGGGACGGGGCGCGCACCGTCGCCGGGTCGTGGACCTGGTCGGGCGGGGAGACGCTCGGACTGGACGCCTCCTCCGCGGTGCCGATCGCCGATGTCGAACGGGTCGAGATCACCCTCGACGGCGACGACACGGCGGTCGCGGCGGCCTCGCTGACCTGAGTCCCTGCAGCCCGAGCTCGGAGACCGTCTTCTCCCGCATCTCGAGCTTACGCACCGTGCCGGTCACGGTCATCGGGAACTCCTCGACGACCAGGACGTGGCGTGGCATCTTGTAGTGGGCGACCTTGCCCGTGGCGTACGCCTTCAGGGTCTCGGGTTCCTGATGAGGTCGGCAGCGCGCTCGCCGATCATGATCGCGGGCGCGTTCGTGTGGCCGCGCACGATCCTCGGCATGATCGAGGCGTCCGCGACGCGAAGGCCTTCGACGCCGCGTACGCGCAGGCTCGGATCCACCACGCTCGCCTCGTCCGTGCCCATCCGGCAGGTGCCGGTCGGGTGGTAGAGGGTGTGCGCGTGGCGAGCCAGCAGGGCGTCGGCAACCTCCTCCGCCGTGGAGTCCGCCGGGAGCTCGGGACGCAGGAGCTCGCCCAGGATCGGCTTGAGCGCCGGCTGCGCGGCGATGTCCAGGGCGGCCCGGACGCCCTCCACCATCGCCGCGCGGTCCCTGCCCTCGGGGTCGGAGAGATAGCGCGGGTCGATGAGCACCTTGGCGGCAGGGTCCGAGGAGGCGAGCGTGATCCGCCCACGGCTGGCCGGGTCGACCAGGATCGGACCGGCGACAACCGCCTCGCCCACGAACGGCACCAGTCCCTCGTCGAAGAAGCCGACCGGAGCGAAGATCATCTCGATGTCGGGCGCCTCCAGGTCGGGACGCGAGCGGAGGAAGCCGTAGGCCTCGCCGACGTTGGACGTGAGCATCCCGCGCCGGCGCAGCAGGTAGTTGGCCAGGTGGCGGAGCGACTCCGCGGTCGCGAGCGAGCCCTGCTCGACCTCCCAGCCGAGACCCGCGACGAGATGGTCGGTGAGGTTCTCCCCCACCTCCTTGGCGTCGTGGACGATCTCGATGCCGAGGTCCTTCAGGTGCGCAGCCGGCCCGATCCCGGAGAGCATCAGGAGCTGGGGGGTGTTGACAGCGCCGCCGGCGAGGATCACCTCGCGCCGTGCGGTGACGGTTGTCCGCTGCCCGTCGACGACGACGGCTTCGACACCGGTCGCGCGGCGTCCGTCGAAGGTCACCCGGGAAACCTGGGCGCCGGTGACCACGTTCAGGTTGGCGCGTCTGGCGGCGGGCTTGAGGTAGGCCGCGGCGGTGCTCCACCGGGCGCCGCGGCGCTGGGTGACCATGGTCTCGACGTACGCCTCGGGGTTGGGGCCGTTGGCCCGCCCGCGAGTGAAGCCGGCCTGCTCTGCGGCCTGGAGGAACGACTCGGTATAGGGACGTGGGCTCCGCTGCCGCTCCACGCGGACCGGGCCACCGGTGCCGTCGAGCGCGGTGGCGTCCTCGACGTCCTCGAGCTTCGCGTAGGCCTTCTTGACGGCGTCCCAGCCCCACTCGGGTCCGGCCGCCGCACCCCACTCCTCGTAGTCGGTCTGGAGGCCCTTGACCCACATCATCGCGTTCATCGAGGAGCAGCCGCCCAGCATCCGGCCGCGCGGCCAGTAGATCCGGCGGCCGCCGAGCTCCGGCTGTGGCTCGGTGGAGTAGTCCCAGTCGTGCTCGGTCCGGAAGAGCTTGGAGAACGCCGCCGGGACGTGGATGTTCATGCCCTTGTCGCGCGGACCCGCCTCGAGCAGGGTCACCTGGACGTTCGGATCCTCGCTGAGTCGTGCTGCGAGCACGGCTCCCGACGATCCCGCCCCCACCACCACGTAGTCCGTGGTGAGCTCTTGAACGCTCGTCTGGCTCATATCTCTCCTCCGTCAACGCTGACAAGGGTGGCTGCCACACCGAACGTACTGGGACCGGTACGGCTTGTCAGGCCCTCCGGCGGATTCCGGCGGTCGAAGCCAGACGCGCGCTGTCGCGCCCGCAGACGGTGACGGACATCTGCACCTGACCGATCTGGGTGCGTAGACCTTCAGGAAGCGGCAGCGCGGTATCAGGATCAGTCAGGACGGCGGTGCGGGTGGACACCGATCGACGGTGGCGATCAGGCCGGCGTCGACGGCAGGGCCCAACGGCCCGCGCGGCCCGACACGACGGTGACCTTGGGCTCTTTCGCTCGCAGGCACCCGCGCCTAGCGTCGAAGTGATCGATACGAAATCCGTCAAGGAGGGATGGCATGCCTCCGCACTGTGACTCGATGGACGGCCCCGTCGTCGCTGCGGCTCGCCAGGCGCTGGAAGCGGCTGATGTGAACCTTGTCCTGCCGTTCGTACCCGCCGAAGCCGAAGCCGAGGTTCGCGCGGCCTACGACCGTGTGGCGCCGCTCCGTGACACCGGACCGCAGGTCCGCGATACCGCTGAGCTGTGGTTCTTCGAGACCGTGGTGCGCCTGCACCGCGCCGGGGAGGGCGCTCCTTACACCGGCCTGAAGCCGGCCGGGGTGTCGGTCGGTCCCGTGATCCCCCTGGCCGAGCATGCGATCGAATCAGGCTCGAGCCAACAGCTGGGTGACTACCTGACCGACGTCCTGCGCGACGAGCTCGAGCAGCGCCTCGATGCCCTCCGCGAACTGGCCGCCAACCGCGCCCGGTCCATGGAGGACGAACGACGCTACGTGCAGGCAATGCTCGGTTACCAGGTGTACAGCCACCACCTCTACGGCGCGATGCGGGCCACCGATCACCATGAGGCGGGCGCGCACTCCCACGCGGAGTAGGGCCTCAGTCCGCGAGGAACGCGCCCAGGGCGTAGGCGGGGTGGCGGTCGAGGTTGTGGCGGCCGCGGTCGTAGCGGCGAGTGGTGCGCGGGTCGGCGTGACCCGCGGCATCCTGGACGTCCTCGAGAGGTACGCCGGCCTCGCGGGCCAGGGTGACGAAGGTGTGGCGGAGGCTGTGCGGGGAGAGCTTGTCGCCGTGCTCGATGCCTGCTGACGCGCCGAGGCGGCGGATCAGGCGGAAGGCCTCGGAGCGGTGCCAGCGGTTGCCGGTGCCCGTGACGAAGACCGGGCCGTCGACTCGGGCATCGAGGTAGGTGTCGAGGGCATGAGAGGTCGCCGGGTTGAGGACGACGTCGCGCCGGGCGCCTCCCTTGCGGGTGATCGTCAGGATGCGGTGGCCGCGGGAGTGGCTGAGGTCGGTGACGTCGGCGCCCAGGGCCTCCGAGATGCGCAGCCCGTCGTGGAGCAGGAGCGTGACCAGGGCGGCTGCGCGGCTCGAGTGGTCGCGTGCGGCGACGAGGAAGGCCCGCGCCTCTCCCCTGTCCATCCCCAGGGTCTGGGAGTCGTTGCTGGTCCTGGGGCGCTTGATGTGCTCGGCCGGCGAGGCGCTCAGGACGTTCTCGGCGACGCCGTAGCGGTAGAAGCCGGCGATCGCGGAGAGCCGCCGGGCGATCGTCGCCGGGCTCCGTCGTGTCTCCAGGTGGCGGGCGTAGCCGTCGACCATTGCCCGGTTGGCGGCCAGCGGGTCGATGTCCAGGGCAGTACACCAGGCGAACCAGTCGGAGAGGTCTCGTCCGTACGCCGCGCGGGTGTGCCCTGCGTAGGAGAGCAGGAACCTGCGGGCGAGCGCCTCGGCCCTCTTCTCCGGGGGCAGCTCCGCCAGGTCCCCGAGGAACAGCTCTCTGACGGATTCCGTCACCGCGAGGTCTGTGGTCGGGGTCTTCGGACGGTTCTCGATCGCGCTCACAGGCACACATCATAATGCCGGTTATGTTGTGTGGCGCCGCGGGATCTCATTTCGGGACTTATTAAGTATTCGTTTCGTCTTTCGTCACGCTATGATGACGCAATGACGGAAACGATCGTTGTCGACGAGAAGCTCTGCCGCTTCCCCGGCTGTCCCCTGCCGGCGGCGGCGTCGGAGAGCGGGAGTGGCCGGCCGCCGGAGTACTGCGACGACCCCACTCACAACCGAGCCGCCGCCTGGCGCGAGCGGAAGCGGCTGCAGCGACTCGCCGAGTCGCGGCCGCAGGAAGAGACCGCACGACCGGTGCAGGCCGCACAGCAGCGCGCGGCCGAGATCACCACGCAGCTGACCCAGCTCGCCGACCGGTTCCTCGACCAGCTTCCGAAGGCGCTCGAGGAGCTGCGTACGCTCGGCGACCTGACCGCTGCCGAGGCCCAGATCGCCACCGTGCAGAGTGAGGCGCAGGAGCAGATCGCCGCGTCTGGGGCGCGCGCGGTTCGGGCCGAGCAGGCCCAGCGTGCTGCCGAGGCGGAGCGGGACGAAGCGGATGCTGCCGCCGCGGAGGCGCTGGAGGAGTCCGAGCGCTCGGCCGAGGTCTTGAGGCAGGCGCTGGCGGCCACCACCGCGGCCGAGGAATCCCGACAAGACGCGCAGGCCGCCCTGGAGAGGGCCGAGTCGGAGGCGCGATCTGCAGCGGAGACCGCCGCCGCGACGATCGCCTCGCTCGAGCAGAACCTCACCGAGATGACGTCTGCCCGCGCGAGCCTGGCCGAGAAACTGGAGAGGCTGCAGGCCGAGCACGACTCGGCGGTGCAGCGGCGGCGGAGCGAGACCGCGCGCGCCGACCACGCCGAGAAGGCGATGGCTCGGCTGCAGGAGCAGCTGATCGCCGAGAAGAAGGCAGCCGAGAAAGCGGTGGCCAGCGCCGAGGCGACGAGCTCCGGGCTGCGTACGCAGCGCGACGCCGCCCGCGAGCAGGTGGACGCGCTCCGCGACAAGATCGCCGACCTGCGCGGGAGCGAGGCCGCGGCCAAGGCGGACCGCGACGCCGCCCGCGCCGAGCTGGACCGCGAGCGCACCCACGCGGCCGAGCGCCTCGACGACCTGAGGGCGGCGCATCAGGCCCAGGTCACCCAGCTCGTCGCGCAGCTCGAGCGGCGTACGCCGCCGGCCGACTCCCCCGAAGCAGGTTCGTGACACGCGCACCCCAGTTGGAGCTCAGCCGACCACATCCGCTACTGTTCTTCTCGCAAGCGGACGTAGCTCAGTTGGTAGAGCGCAACCTTGCCAAGGTTGAGGTCGCGAGTTCGAGCCTCGTCGTCCGCTCCACTTCGAGGGCCGCCCAACTGGGCGGCCCTCGGTCAATTTCCGTGGCGAAACCAGCATCTCGCCAGGACTGCTCTAGGATTTCCCTGCTCTGGGATTTCTGAGGCACCGGGCGAGGAGCCCGGGAGTCGAGGCCGAATACCGAAGGACTGTGCGTGGGGGGCGTTGAGTGAGCGGGAAGTTCATCGACGCCTATTCCGTACTCCAGATCGGTCCGGACGCGGACGACGCGGCCGTGCGCGCACGCCATCGCGAGCTCGCCAAGCAGTTCCATCCCGACCGTGGCGGCCGTGTCGCCGACGGCGAGCTGATGATGCGGATCAACCGCGCGCGCGACGTACTGCTCGACCCGATCGCCCGTGCGACGCTCGACGAGGAGCTCGCGCGGCGCCGCGGAGCGGTTCCTCCTGGTCCTGCGGCGAACACACCGGAGGCTGGTCCGGCCACCCCGCCGCTCAGCCGCGACCGCCGCTGGCGAGCCGAGTGGGGCACCAAGGCGCCCCGGCCCGCACCGGCGCCCGGCACCGCTCAGGGCCCGGTGCCCCCGCCGGCCCGCGTGCGCCCCTCCGTCAGCCGCCTGCGGCAGGCCACCCGGCAGGCTCGTGCGGCCAACCCGGCCCTCTCCGCTCGTCAGCGGGCCGCGGCGCCCAAGCCACCTCCCGCGGCATCCGAGATGCCTCGACCGCAGGCGACCGCCGGCCAGGCGACGGCGAATCCCCAACCCGCGCCTCCGGTGGGGAATCCCTCGATGGGCAATCCCCAGATGGCGAGCCCCCAGGTGACACCGCCCCAGGCTCCGAATCCTCAGCCGGCCAAACCACAGCCGGTCACGCCGACGCCGCCGCCGGCCGCGGCGCCCAGGAAGCCGGCCAACGCCTGGTCGCTCTACGCCGTGCCGCTCGACGGCGTCTCGGTCGCGTCGTTGATCGCGAGCGTGCTGCTGTGCGGCCCGCTCGGCTTCATCCTCGGGATCATCGGGCTGGCCCGCACCGCCGACGAGAAGCGGCGCGGCCGCTGGGCCGCGGTCGCCGGCATCGCCATCAGCAGCCTGACGATGCTGGTCATGATCGGCTACGTGATGCAGGCGATGTCCGCCCCCGCGCCCTGACCCGCGCTCATACCTCCGACGTCCCGCCGAGCGGCCATTCCTCGATCACGCGGCAGTCGTGGTTGGCGTACCGCTGAAGGCTGATCCGGTCCGCGCGGCACCGCGCCGGCAGCACCGATGCCAGGGACGCACGCGTCGACCCGAGAGACACTCCCCCGGCGATGTGGTCGACCGTCAGGTGTGGCACCGGCTCGAAGAGCCCCGCATAGGGCGGGCACTGCGGGAACGCGGCACTCAGCTCCGCGGTCAGCGCCGCGAACGGCTCCGTCGGCTCGGGATGCAGATAGATCGTGCCACCGGAGAACAGGCGCACGTCCTCGAGCACGAAGTCGAAGGCTGCGGCAGCGGTCGCGATCTTCTCGACCAGCCCCAGGTCCTCGCTCGTGGGCGAGGCGAGGAACGGCGCGAGCAGCGTGATGTGCGCGTGCACGAACGCCGAGTCGGTGGAGACGAACGAGTCGTCGTAGTGGCGGGTCCGCTCCAGGACGTACGCCTCCAGCTCGGGCACCGGAACGACCAGCACCGAGTGCCCTCCCGATGCCGTCGCGGCCTCCTCGGTGTTCGTCATGGACCGGATTGTCGCCGACGTGCGGCGGCTCGGCTAGGGTGCCCGGGTGTCTACGCCTGAGATGCCCGCGGATCTGCTCGAGCACGCTCTCGACGCCACGGGGTTCATGCCTCCCGAGGAGGGCCTCGCGCTGTTCCGGTACGCCGTCGAGCGGCTGCCCCACGGACCCGCGGTCGAGATCGGGACCTACTGCGGAAAGTCCTCGGTCTATCTCGGCGCGGCCGCGAAGCTGACCGGTGGCACGGTGTTCACCGTCGACCACCACCACGGCAGCGAGGAGAACCAGGCCGGCTGGGAGCACCACGACACGACCCTGGTCGACGAGCGCACCGGGCGACTGGACACGCTGCCGACCTTCCGGCGCACCATCGAGCGAGCCGGTCTCGAGGACGAGGTGGTCGCGGTGATCGGCGCCTCGACGACCGTGAGCCGGTGGTGGACGACGCCGGTCTCGTTCCTCTTCATCGACGGCGGCCACGGCGTCGAGCCTGCGCAGCTCGACTACCGCGGCTGGGCGCCCAAGGTCATGCCCGGCGGGCTGCTGCTGGTCCATGACGTGTTCCCCGTCCCGGCCGACGGCGGCCGGCCGCCGTACGAGGAGATCTACCTGCCCGCGCTCGCCTCGAAGCAGTTCGAGGAGATCGACGCGGTCGGCTCGCTACGCGTGCTGCGACGCCTCTGACGTCTCGCAGCCACACTCCAGCGCCAGTTCCTCGAACCGCGCGGCGAGCGAGGTGCCGCGCATGATCCCGGAGCCCGGGGTGGACCCGCCGTAGCGCTCCCCCAGCGCGTCCGCGGCCAGGATGACCGCGGCGGCGGTGAAGGTGGAGTGCTCCTCGGGCCAGAACGCGTTGGGGTTCGGGTTGGGGTAGTCGGGCGACTCGTAGACCCAGCCGGTCCAGTAGCCGCCGTCGTCGGCGCGCATGTGCTGCATGTCGGTCAACAGCGTCAGGGCCCGTCGGTGGTCGCCGATGTTGTCGAGCGCCATCACCAGCTCACAGGTCTCCGCGCCGGTCACCCACGGGTTGGTGTCGACGCACAGAGCACCGAGACCGGGGCGTACGAAGTGGTCCCAGCGTGACTCGATCAGGTCGTGACCCGCGGCCCCGACCACGGCGCCGCCGAGGACCGGGTAGTACCAGTCCATCGAGTGGTGCGACTTGTCCTCGAACTCGTCGCGGTGGTGCCGCAGGGCGTGGCCGAGGCGGCCACCGACGATCTCCCACTCCGGCTGGGGGTCGTCCATCAGGTCGGCCAGGGCGACGCCGGCGCGCAGCGACTGGTAGATCGAGGACGAGCCGGTGAGCAGCGCGAACGGGTCGCGCGGCGTCCAGGCGATCCCACCGAAGGGCAGCTGGAGACCGACCACGAAGTCCAGCCCGGCGCGCACGGAGGGCCAGTGCCGCTCCACGAACGCCCGGTCGCGTCGGATCAGCCAGTGGTGCCAGAGCCCGACCGCGAAGTAGGCGGACATGTTGGACTCGCCGATCGTCTCCACCGGAGCCCCGGAGACGATCTTCATCGGCCAGGAGCCGTCCGCGTTCTGCAGAGTCGGAACCCACGAGTACGCAGCCTCGGCCTCCTCCACCAGACCACCGACGAGCAGGCCCATGGCCGCCTCGACATGGTTCCAGATGTCGGTGTGCTGGCCGGGCACCCACGGGATCGCGCCCGACGGCTCCTGGGCACGGGCGATCGACCCGGCCGTGGCAGCGATCTGGTCAGGGGTCAGCACCCCGTCGACGTACGGGATCTCGACTCTCATCCGAGGATCAGTCGACCGTGGTCGGGTCGGAGGCGACAGGATGCGGTTTGCGGAAGTAGAGGACCATGCTCTTGCCGATCACCGGGTCGAGGACCTTGCCGGCCAGGCGCAGCGGGAGCGGGTTCTTCATGATCTCCCAGACCAGGACCTGGTGATAGGCCTTCACCAGCGGGTGCTTGTCGTTCTCGACGCCGACGGCCGACTTCAGCCACCAGTAGGGCGCGTGCAGACCGTGGGCGTAGGACTTCCCCTCGAAGACCATCGCGTCACCGGGGGTGCCGTCGTTGGGGCGGCCGGCCTTGGTGACCTTGTCGATGAGCTCGTGGTCGGTGTAGATCCGGATGTGGCCGCCGGTGGTGTTGTGGTAGTCGGCCGAGAGCTTCCAGTTGACGACCTCGGGCAGCCAGCGCGGCACCGAGATGGCCAGGGTGCCGCCGGGGCGGAGCACCCGGACCAGCTCCTTGATGGCGTCGACGTCGTGGTGGATGTGCTCGAGCACCTCGGCGGCCACGATCCGGTCGAACTCACCGTCGGCGAACGGCAACGACAGGGCGTCACCCTCCTTGATCTCCGCGTTGGCGCCCGCAGGGACCTCGTCGCGCATCGCGAAGAACCACTCCGAGACCTTGGCGAGCTCCTCGGCGTCCTGGTCGAACGCGATCACGTCGGCGCCACGGCGGTACATCTCGAAGGCGTGCCGGCCCCCGCCGGCACCCATGTCGAGCACGCGCTCTCCGGCCTTCAGGCCAAGGCGGTCGAAGTCAACGGTGAGCACGGCTCACTTCCTCTCGTCTGTGTGGAACTGGTCGATGGACTGCTGATAGACGGCCGTCATCCGCTCGGCGACGGCGTGCCAGGAGAAGTGCTCCTCTACCCGCGCGCGCCCGGCAGCCGAGTAGCGCGCCCGGCGCTCGGGGTCGTCGAGCAGCGCCGCGATGGCCTGCTCGAGCTCCTCGGTGTCGCCCGGGGAGACCAGCTTCGCGCACAGGTCGTCGGGGCCGACGACCTCCGGGATAGCGCCGGCACGGGAGACGACGAGCGGGGTGCCGCAGGCCATCAGCTCTGCGGTCGGCAGCGAGAAGCCCTCGTAGAGCGAGGGCACGCAGGCGATCTCCGCCGAGCCCATCAGCTCGACGAGCTCGGCATCGGAGATGCCGTTGACGAAACGTACGTGCTCCTTGATCGCCAGCTTCTCGATCAGCTGCTCGGTCGGGCCGTCCTTCTTGGGCTTGGAGACCAGGACCAGCTCCAGGTCGCGTTCGGTACGCAGCTTGGCGAAGGCCTCGAGCAGGAAGGCGATGCCCTTCAGCGGGGCGTCGGCGCTGGCCATGGCCAGGATCCGGCCCTGGACGCGGGGTCCGGTCGGCGGGACGAACTCCTCCGGCACGCCGAGGTGCACGGTCTGTACGCGGTCCGAGGGGACGCCGAAGTCGGTGAGGATGTCGCGCTTGGAGTTGTCCGAGGGCGTGATCACGTGGCGCAGCTGCGCGGCGACCTCGGCCTGCATCTTCACGAACGAGTACCAGCGCCAGACGCCGAACTTCTTCTTCCAGCCCTCGGCGCTCTCCATCTCGATGCGGCGGTCGAACGAGATCGGATGATGGATCGTGGTGACCAGCGGCAGCCCGAGCTCCGGCTCGATGCGCAGCAGCGGCGTGGCCAGCGTCTGGTTGTCGTGGACGATGTCGAAGTCGTCCGTGCGTTCCTTCAGCACCTTGACGACACGCTTGGCGAAGGTCAGCGGCTCCGGGAAGGCACCCGTGCGCATCCGTGCCCACTCCTCGACGTCGACCAGGTCGCGGATCTCGGAGAGCCTCGGGTTGCCGAACGGGTTGGGCTCCTCGTAGAGGCCCAGGCTCGGCACCTTGGTGAGGGTGACGCCCTCCCCCTCCAGGTCGAGATCCGGATAGGGCTGCCCGGAGAAGACCTCGACGGTGTGCCCCAGCTTGGCGAGCTCCCGGCTCAGATGGCGGATATAGACGCCTTGACCGCCGACGTGCGGCTTGCTGCGATACGACAGCAGAGCGATCCGCATCCGCCACCTCCCTCGAAACTAGGCAGAGCAAAACTAGAACGTGTTCTATACTAGCAGGTAGCCAGCGCCAGTCACTCTAATGCAGGCGCTTCGACAGACGGTGCCGGGCCGGGCGTCTAGGCTGGTGCCGTGGAGCGTTTCTGGACCCGGTTCCGCCTCGACCCGAGGCAGGCCGACAACGCACGCATGCGCGCCTCCGACGCCGATCGGGAGGTCGTACGCACCGTGCTGACCGACGCGTTCGCCGATGGCCGGCTCACCCGCGAGGAGCACGACGAGAGGGTGAGCACCCTGCTCGAGGCCCGTACGCTCGGCGAGCTGCCCGGGCTCGTCGACGACCTCGTGGTCGTCGAGCCCGCTCCCGGCGACGCCGGGGCACACCTGCCCGACCCGGTCAGCCTCCGCGAGCAGGGGGCGGCTGCCTACCGCAAGGAGCTCCAGGAAGCGCTCGCCACCTTCTTGATGGTCAGCCTCATCACCTGGGGCATCTGGCTGTTCACCACCGCCCCCGACGGCCACCCCTGGCCGCTCTACCCGATGCTCTTCCTGGTCGTGAACCTGGTCGGCACCGGCGTACGCCGCGAGGCGATCGTGGAGCGCGAGGTGCACCGCCTCGAGAAGAAGGCCGCCAAGAAGGCGGCGAAGAAGGCTTCGCAGGCCGAGATCGAGGCAGCCCCCGACACTGCTGCCCCGATCCTCGACCCGCCGGCGGAGCAGTCCGAGAAGGACCGGCCCGCCGATCCCTCGTGAGCCGCGCTAGACGCCCAGCTGCGGGTCGCTCACCGAGGGACGTCCGTTCTCCAGATGGCCGATGAACCCGCAGGATCAGGGTCGAAGAAGCCGGGCGAGGAGTTCGCCTCCGGTCGCGCGGACAGGCCGAAGACGTCAGGGCGGAGCCGGCGACGCAGCTGGGCGGTGACGTACGCGGCGACGACGAACATCACCAGGTCGGCCGCGATCAGGGCGAAGAGCCAGGAGGCGTCAGCCGGTCCGTCGATCCGCTGCTGGATGTGGAGATGGCCGACCGTGGCCGAGACGATGAACCCGACGGCGGCGTAGAGCGTGATGCGCAGGTCGACTCGCTCCTCGTCGACGCCCCGGACCCAGCGACGGCCGACGCGCAGGACGGCGAGCGAGGTCAGCGCCGCGATCACCGGCAGGAACGGCACCGCGTAGCGGGCGTGGATCCAGCCGCCGCCGGCGTGGAAGGAGGCCAGGTTGACGATGATGACGACGCAGTAGATCCCCATCAACGCGCGCACGGCCAGCTCCAGCCGACGCTCCAGGAGGGTCGGCTCCGGCCCCGGGATCACGACGCGGCGCATCACCCCCACCGGTCGTGGCCGCGCCTTCGCGTTGGCGTCGAGCACCATCCCGGTGACGGTGACGACGAGCGTCCCCGCGGCGGCCACGATCCAGATCTTCGGGATCACGTCGTCGGCCCACAGCGAGCCGTAGAGGTGCAGGTAGAGCTCCGGGTTGACCAGCTGGAAGAGCGTGTCGCCGTGGGTCTGCCTGGAGAACTTCTCGAAGAGCGCCGCAGAGGCGGTCGGATCGCCGTAGAGCACGATGTTGCGTACGTAGAACCAGCCGATCACGATCACCGGCGCCAGCCCGATCCGGACGGCGAGGAGCACACCGCGGCGGAACGTACGCAGGGTCGGGTCGCGCAGCCACAGCGCTGCCAGCACACAGCCACCGAGCACGAGCACCGCCACCAGGCCGGTCGAGCGGAAGCTGGCCGCCGCGACGCCGGCGACGGTCGCCCAGATCAGCCGGTCCCGGGTGACGCCCTCACGGACCATCCGGAATCCGAGCAGCAGCGTCAGCGACGCGGCGACCGTGCCCCAGCCGTCGTTGTAGATCGCGCCGCCGTCGTAGGTCACCGCGCCGCAGCCGAGCACCATCGCCGCGGCGAGCACCGGGACCACCCGGCGTCTGGGGACCAGCTCGCGGGCCAGTAGTCCGACCAGGATGATGCTCAGCGCATAGCCGAGCGCGTTCAGCAGCCGCATCCCCAGGAGGGTGACCCCGACCCCCGCCGCACCGCCGACGGCGTCGCCGAGCCAGACCAGCGGCAGGCTCATCACGTAGAACAGCGGCGGGTGGTTGGCGACCCAGATGTCACGGCGCGGCTCGTCGAGCCCGAAGAGCGCCTCGGCGAACTGCGGATAGCGCACCGGGTCGGCCGGGGTGTTGGTGTCGATCGTCGGCAGCACGCCCTGGGACAGGACGATGGCGTACGCCGCGTGCTGCTTCTCGTCCGCCTTCAGCAACGGCGGCATCCCGATCGCGTACTGCGCGCTCATCGCGAAGCCGAGCACCCCCAGCAGGAGCAGGCAAACGGTCACCTGGGACAGCGAGCGCGGAGGCGTGGGCACCTCGACAAGCTAGTGCGCCTGGGTGCCGTTCAGGTGACGTCTGGGCGAACGGCGTCGATCGCTTCTCAGTCGGCGACCATCGAGGAGCCGGCCGCGACCTGCTCCCGGGTCGTACGCCGCCGCACGTCGCGCCGGTGACGCCAGATCTGCACCGCTCCGAGACCCCAGAACAGGTACTGCACCGACATCGCCCAGTGGAACGCCTCCGGTGTGTAGGAGGTCGAGCTTCCCGGCGTACGCCAGTCGAGGATCCAGCCGACCAGCACGATCACGAGCAGCGCAGCGACGAAACCGCCCTGGTTGATGATCCCGCTGGCGCTCGCCAGCCGGGCGGGCGGGTTGCTGGTGCGGCCGACGTCGAAGCCGATCATCGAGGCCGGTCCACCGACACCGACCACACACATCAGGAGCAGCAGGACGGGCAGCGGCGCCTCGCCCGGCCAGACGAGCACGAGAGTCCAGACGAAGGCGATCACCGCGATCATCGTCAGCGCGACGGTCGAGCGGTGCCACGGGTGGCGGCCGGCGAGGATGCCCATCACCGGGCCCGCCGCCAGGGCGGCGACGACGGTGACGGAGAGCAGGGTGCCGGCGAGGGTGTCGGAGAGGCCCTCGGCGGTGACCAGGAACGGGAATCCCCACAGCAGACCCATCAGGTGGGAGCTGAACGGGGTGGAGAAGTGGATCCAGAAGCCGAGGCGCGTCCCGGGCTGGTACCAGGACGCCTTCAGGCTCCGGAAGAC
This sequence comes from Nocardioides sp. NPDC057767, assembly GCF_042798275.1. NCBI lineage: Bacteria > Bacillati > Actinomycetota > Actinomycetes > Propionibacteriales > Nocardioidaceae > Nocardioides > Nocardioides sp. NPDC057767. The sequence continues at coordinate 63,849 of NZ_JBHVKJ010000028.1, forward strand.
CTCCCCCGGGTTGAGGGCGCCGCCGCGGCGGTGCCGGGCCCCCGGACCGTCATGGACGAAGAGCAGCAGCAGGACCAGCAGGACCGGACCGATCAACGCTGCGGTGAGGTAGGCACGGGTCCAGCCCAGATGGCCGAGCGCCCAGGTCATCGGGACCGCCGCCGCGATCGCGCCGATCTGACCGACGGTGCCGGTCAGCTGGCTGACCAGCGGCACCTTGCGGGCCGGGAACCAGGACGGCACCAACCGCAGCACGCAGATGAACGTCATCGCGTCGCCCATCCCCACGAACGTACGTGCCAGCAGCGCCAGCGGGTAGGAGTCGGCGAACGCGAAGCCGGCCTGCGCCAGAGCCAGGATGACGGCGCCGGCGGAGAGGACCGTACGTGAGCCGTACCGATCCACCAGCAGCCCGACCGGCACCTGCATGAACGCGTAGACGAGCAGCTGGAGCATCGTGAAGACGGCCAGCTGGCTGGCGCCGATCCCGAAGCGCTCGGTGGCCACCAGGCCCGCCACCGCCAGGCTGCTGCGATGGAAGACCGCGAGCCCGTAGACCGCTACGCCGATCCCCCACACGAGCCATGAGCGTGCGGATGACTGAGGGTCTTCGTGGCTCACATAGAGAGGCTACGGTGTCTTCGGGGTGGTCGAGCGGCCGGTGCTCTCCCGTGGACGGCTGGGGGCGACGTCGGTCACAGGACCGGTCGGCACCGGTGCGGAGAGAGCCGGAACCCGGTCGAACGTGCCGGGCCGCATCCGCCGCCGGAGCTCGGTGGCGACGTACGCGGCGACCGCGAACATCACCAGGTCGGCCGCCACCAGGGCGACCAGCGCGAACGTGCTGCTGACCGGCCCGTCGACGTACTGCTCGGTGTCGAGGTGGCACACCAGGCCGACGACCATGAAGGCGAGCGAGACGCTCAGCCCGATCCGCAGGTCGCGCGCCTCGTCGAGCGAGGTCGGGCCGGAGTGGACGCGCAGCGGCAGGATCCGACCGAGGCGGAGCGCGGCGATCCCCGCGCCCGCGGCGAGGAACGGCAGGAACGGGACGGCGTAGCGCGCGTGGATCCAGCCGCCACCGGCGATGAACCCTGCGACGTTGACCAGGATCAGCACGCAGTAGCCGCCCAGGAGTGCCCAGATCGCCAGGTCCTGGCGGTGCTGCATCGTGCTCTGCGGGGCCAGGCGGATGCGCTGCAGGACCCCCGTGCGACGCGGGTTGGCCTTCGCAGCGGCGTCGAGCGCGAGACCGACCAGGGTGAGCGTGAGCACGATCGCGGCTGCCTGGCTCCAGTGATTCGCGATGTTGCCGTCGGTCCACAGACTGCCGAGGAGGTGGCCGTAGAACTCGGGGTTGACCAGCTGGAACAGCGTGGTGCCGTTCGGCTCGCGCCCGAACTTCTCGAACAGCGAACCCGACGCGGTCGGGTCACCGTAGAGCTGGATGTTGCGCACGTAGAACCAGCCGAAGACCACCACCGGCGCCATGCCGATGCACGCCGCGATCCCGACCGCACGCCAGAAAGAACCCCTCAGGAACGTACGCAGCGACGGCTCCCGCAACCACATCGCCACCAGCACACAGAGGCCGAGGAAGAAGACCGCGACCAGGCCGGTCGACCGGAGGCCGGCGGCAGCCACCCCCACCGCCGCCGCGGCGATCAGGCGCTCGCGGGTCACGCCCTGGCGGATCATCCGGAAGCCGAGGAAGAGGGTCATGAACGCCGCTGCCGAGGACCAGCCGTCGTTGTAGATCCCGCCGCCCAGGAACGTCATCGCCCCGCAGCCGATGCACATCGCCGAGGCGATCACGGGCACCGCCGGGCGTCGTGGCACCAGCTCGCGCGCGAGCAGACCGACCATGATCGTGGTCAGGGCGAAGCCGAGCGCGTTCAGCAGCCGCATCCCGAGCAGGGTGAGTCCCGGGGAGCCGACCGCGTCGCCGAGCCACACCAACGGCTGGCTCATCACGTAGAACAGGGGCGGATGGTTGGCGACCCAGATGTCGCGGTGGGCCTCGTCGGCGCCGAAGAGGCTCTCGGCCAGCTGCGGGTAGCGCGCCGGGTCGTCAGGGATGTCGGTGTCGATCGTCGGGAGCGTTCCCTGGGAGAGCGCCACCGCGTACGCCGCATGAGCCCGCTCGTCCGCCTTGAACAGGGCCGGCATCGCGATCGCCACCTGGGCGCTCATCGCGAAGCCGAGCACACCCAGCAGCAGGACGCAGATCGTGGACTGGGACGCGGAGACCCGGGGAACAGACACAACTACGACGGTAACGCGCAAAACTGACGAGACACGCGGCCCAGGGCTCACGTGCGGTGAACAGACCGCGACGGGCAGATGAGCGAAAGGTCGACGCGAATACTCGGTCGCCTCGGCCGTCGCCGGGCCGATAGCGTCCAGCGATGTCATGACTATTCCACCGCGCCACATCGCCATGGTCGCCTCTCCCGCGATCAGCCACGTCCTGCCCAGCCTCGAGCTGATCAAGGAGCTGGTCGCACGCGGCCACCGGGTCACGTACGCCACCCACGAGTCGATGTCCGACGCGATCGAGCCGACCGGGGCCGAGCTGGTCCCGATGCCGACGGTGCTGCCCGTCGAGGACCGGCAGTGGCCCGAGGACCCGGTCGCCGGGATGGGCATCTTCCTCGATGACGCGATGCTCGTGCTGCCGCACCTGCGTGCGTTCTACGACACCGAGCCGGCCGACCTCTACCTCTACGACATCGGTGGCTACGCCGCCCGGGCGCTCGCCGAGAAGCAGCAGCGCCCGTTCGTGCAGCTCTCGCCGACGTTCGTGGCCTGGGAGGGGTACGCCGAGGAGGTCGGCGCACAGGTGCGCCAGCTGCCGGGCTACGACGACTACCTCGGGCGGTTCTCCGCGTGGCTGGAGGACGCCGGGGCGACGACCTCCGACCCGGAGACGTTCGCCGGGGCACCGAAGCGCGCGCTCGCCCTCATTCCCCGGGCGATGCAGCCCAACGCGGACAAGGTCGACGAGAACGTCGTCACCTTCGTCGGACCCTGCTTCGCCCTCGACTCCGACGAGACCTGGACCCGCCCCGCCGGCGCCGAGCACGTCCTGCTGGTCTCCCTCGGCTCGGCCTACACCGGCGACCTGGCCTTCTTCCGAGCCTGCATCGAGGCGTACGCAGCCCTCCCCGGCTGGCACGTCGTGATGTCGGTCGGCACCCAGGTCGACCCCGCCGACCTCGGCGAGCTCCCCGGCAACGTGGAGGTGCACCGCTGGCTGCCGCAGCGCGCCGTTCTCGCCGCGGCGGACGCGTTCGTGACCCACGCCGGGATGGGCGGGAGCAGCGAGGGCCTGCTGGCAGGCGTGCCGATGATCGCCGTGCCGCAGGCGGTCGACCAGTTCATGAACGCCGACCGGCTGGCCGAGCTGGGCGTCGCCCGGCGGATCGACGCTGAGAACGTCTCGGCCGCTGCGCTGCGTACGGCGCTGCTCGAGCTGCTCGAGGACCCTGACCGGGTCGCCCGGTCTGCTCAGCTGCGCGCCGACGCGATCGCCGAGGGCGGCACCCGCCGCGCCGCAGACCTGATCGAGGGCATGCTCGCGTAGGTCAAACACGATCCATGCCGAGTCGGCTCGTCATGACGAGCCGACTCGGCGAGATCGATGGTTGGTCTGAGCCGAACTCGGCGGGTTCGGGGCGAGATGTGTCGCATGACGAATACTTCGTCGCCAGCGCGCTCGCTTCGCTCGCGCGCCGCTCCTCGCTCCTCACGAACCGGCGTAAACCAAGAGCGGCGCCTTCGGCGCGAGGCGGCTTACGCCGGTTCGTTCGTCACTTCGTCGCCGACGGCGCTTCGCGCCTTTGGCTCCCGCGCTCGCGGCTCGCGCTTTCAAGCTCCTTCCTCGCTTGAGCGCGACCGCTCACTTGGTCGCCTCCATCATCTGCCTGAGCTCCTTCTTGAGCTCGGAGATCTCGTCGCGCAACCGGGCGGCGACCTCGAACTGGAGCTCGGCGGCGGCGCCCTTCATCTGGTCGGTGAGGTCGCCGATGAGCTGGGCAAGGTCGGAGGACGGGAGGCCGACGAGGCCGCGCTCGCGGGCCTCGCGGGCGGCGTCGCCGAGCATCGGAGTGGGCGACTTGGCCGCGGTCTTGCCCGCGCGACCCTTGGCCTCCGTGCCGGCCCAGGTGTTCAGCAGCTCCTGAGTGGACTCGTCCTCACGGGCGAGCATGTCGGTGATGTCGGCGATCTTCTTGCGCAGGGGCTGCGGGTCGATGCCGTTGGCCTCGTTGTAGGCCATCTGGATCGCGCGGCGGCGGTTGGTCTCCTCGATCGCCGACTCCATGGAGGGCGTGATCTTGTCGGCGTACATGTGCACCTGGCCGGAGACGTTTCGGGCGGCACGGCCGATGGTCTGGATCAGCGACTTGTCCGAGCGCAGGAAGCCCTCCTTGTCGGCGTCGAGGATCGAGACCAGCGACACCTCCGGAAGGTCGAGACCCTCACGGAGCAGGTTGATGCCGACCAAGACGTCGTATTCCCCCAGCCGGAGGTCGCGGAGGAGCTCGATCCGCTTGAGGGTGTCGACCTCGGAGTGGAGATACCTGGTCCGGATGCCGGCGTCGAGCAGGTAGTCGGTGAGGTCCTCGGACATCTTCTTGGTCAGCGTGGTGACCAGGACGCGCTCGTTCTTGGCGACCCGGTCGTTGATCTCGCCGATCAGGTCGTCGATCTGGCCCTTGGTCTGCTTGATGATCACCTCGGGGTCGATCAGCCCGGTCGGGCGGATGATCTGCTCGACGGTGTCGCCGCCGACCTTGTCGAGCTCGTAGTCGCCCGGGGTCGCCGAGAGATAGATGGTCTGGCCGATCCGCTCCAGGAACTCCTCCCACTTCAGCGGGCGGTTGTCCTGGGCGCTGGGCAGCCGGAAGCCGTGCTCGACCAGGTTGCGCTTGCGGGACATGTCGCCCTCGTACATCCCGCCGACCTGCGGCACCGCCACGTGCGACTCGTCGACGACGAGGACGAAGTCCTCGGGGAAGTAGTCGAGCAGACAGTTGGGCGCAGAGCCGCGCTCACGGCCGTCGATGTGCATCGAGTAGTTCTCGATCCCGGAGCACGACCCGACCTGGCGCATCATCTCGATGTCATAGGTCGTACGCATCCGCAGCCGCTGCGCCTCGAGCATCTTGCCCTGCTTCTCGAAGGTGCTCAGCTGCTGGTCGAGCTCGGCCTCGATGCCGTTGATCGCGCGCTCCATGCGCTCGGGGCCGGCGACGTAGTGGGTCGCCGGGAAGACGTAGAGCTCCTGGTCCTCGGTGAGCACCTCGCCGGTGACGGCGTGGAGCGTCATCAGCCGCTCGATCTCGTCACCGAAGAACTCGATCCGGACCGCGTGCTCCTCGTAGACCGGGAAGATCTCCAGGGTGTCGCCGCGCACGCGGAACGTGCCGCGGGTGAAGGAGAGGTCGTTGCGGGTGTATTGGATCTCCACCAGTCGCCGCAGGATCGAGTCGCGGTCGTGCTCCTCCCCCACTCGCAGCCGGATCATCCGGTCGACGTACTCCTGCGGGGTGCCGAGACCGTAGATGCACGACACCGTGCTCACCACGATCACGTCGCGCCTGGTCAGCAGCGAGTTGGTGGCCGAGTGGCGCAGCCGCTCGACCTCCTCGTTGATCGAGGAGTCCTTCTCGATGTAGGTGTCGGTCTGAGGGACGTACGCCTCCGGCTGGTAGTAGTCGTAGTAGGAGACGAAGTATTCGACCGCGTTGTCCGGGAACAGCTGGCGCAGCTCGTTGGCGAACTGGGCGGCGAGGGTCTTGTTGGGCTGCAGCACCAGCATCGGACGCTGCAGCTGCTCGGCGGTCCAGGCCACGGTCGCCGTCTTACCGGTTCCTGTTGCACCGAGGAGGACGACGTCCTTGACGCCGTCCTGGATCCGCTTGGTGATCTCCGCGATCGCCGCCGGTTGGTCGCCCGAGGGCTGGTAGTCGGAGACCACCTTGAACGGGGCGACGCGACGCTCGAGATCGGTGACTGGACGCATGTTGTCCAGGCTACTCGGGACCACCGACAGTCTTGGCGCCCTCGACATCCACGCCGACGCTCTCACTCCTCGCGGCGACGAAGCACCATGACCACCGCCACCGTCCGAGCCACCCCCGCGAGCGGCCCGAACGGCAACGCGAAGCCCCACCAGTAGGCGAGCTCGAACGGGAGCAGGGCGATCGAGAGCCACCCGCCGAGGCGTGGACGCGTCCACAGCAGAACGCCGACCACCGCCTCGGCCAGGCATAACGCGGTGAACCCGGCCAGCAGCAGCACGGTCGTCGGGATGCCGACGTCGACGAACGGGCCCTCGCCGTACGTCGGGAAGCCCATGAACATCCACACCTCGCCGTCGTGCGTCGCGAAGTGGTAGGTGCCATAGGCGGCCGGGATGCCGAAACCGACGCCGAGCAGACCGGACAGCACCGCGGCGATCCTGCTCCAGACCGTCGATGCCGCGCGGTGGGAGCTGGGGACGGCGTGGGTGATCATGCAGTCACCCAACCGCGCCGCGCACCCCGGCGAGCGAGTAGTGCGCTACCTGTCTCAGGCACGGCGTCGGACAGGATGAGTCTCCGCCGGATCAGGAGGTGAACGCCCGGAGAACCTCGTTCTCCGTCAACCCGTAGTCGGCGAGGCTGTAGTCGTGCCTGGGCCGCGCGCTCCCGGTCCGGGACTCGGCGTCGATGCGGGAGACCTCGGCGCGCGCGGCGTCGCTCCACGGGATGTCGAAGTGGGAGTAGATGTCCTCGACCGTGCCGACGGGGTCCTGGACGAACTCGCGGTAGTCGACGTCGAGGAACTGCGCCTGGTCATACCGCTGCCGGGCTTCCCCGAACGAGCGCCAGGAGCGGGAGAGCATCTCGAGCTGGGTCTCCCCGATGGTCTCGCCGACGAAGGTGGTCGACATCCCCGCGGTCGCCTCCGCGGACAGCGAGCAGCCCGAGGCGACCGAGACGACTGGGTCGCGGTGGGTGACCACGACGAGCGCGTCCGGGTAGACCTCCATCAGCGCATCGAGTGCGACCAGGTGGGACGGGTTCTTGAGCACCCAGCGCTTGTCGGGGTCGTTGAGCCCGACGAGCTGGAGCGTGCGGCGGTGGAGCTCGTACGCGTCGCGCCAGTTCTGCTCGGCCAGCCAGGCGGAGTAGCGCGGCACGTTGGCCAGCGACTCGAACGAGATCGACTTGCCGCTCTGCCGCAGCACCCGCCAGCACTCCTCGACGCTGGTGGCGTCCATGTAGTGGATCCCCATGAACTCGGGGTTGCTGACGTGGTGCTGCCGGTAGGCGCTCTGCAGCGCGTTGAAGACCGGGTCGTCCTCCCAGGTCTCCCGCGGCGGCCGCGGCTGGGGGAACTCGGTCAGCCAGGTCTCGAGGCCCTGGTGGGCCGGGTCGGCGGCCAGGAGCCGGTGCAGGGCGGTGGTGCCGGTGCGGACGAGCCCGGTGACGAAGATCGGGCGCTCGATGCGTACGTCCTGGTGCTGGGGGAACTCCGCGAGCCGGGCCTGCGTCATCAGCCGGCCGACGAGCGCCGACTTCACCTGGGCGCGGTGGAAGTAGTTGCCGACCGGGGTCAGCCCGGCCTCCGGCGAGGCCAGGTCCTCGACCAGGAGCCGCAGCCCCTCCTCGTGATCGGTCCCGCCGAAATCGGTCAACCCTGTCGTGCGGGTCGCGGCGGCGCAGATGTCCTCGTACGTCCCGACGTCCGCCCGCTCGCGGGGCGTGGTCTCCTTGGGGCGTGTCTCAGTCATGGAACTCCCCGCAGTCCACGTTGAGCACGGTCCCGGTGACCGCGGAGGCCAGGTCGCTGCCCAGGAACAATGCCGCCCGGGCGACCTCCTCGGGGGTCGCGAGCCGTTTCAGGTCGGTGGGGGCGGCCTTCTCGGCGTAGACCTCCTCGTGGGTGCGGCCCGACTCCGAGGCCATCCAGTCGAAGTAGGCCTTGTTGACGTCCTCGTAGATGTAGGAGGGCGCCACGGAGTTGACCCGGATGCCTCGCGGGCCGAGCTCGGTGGCCAGCGAGGAGGCGAGGTGGGCGAGGGCGCCCTTGGAGAGCTTGTAGCCCGCGAACTCGGGCTGGCTCTGGTAGAGCACCGCCGAGTTGATCATCACGATCGAGCCGCCGGGCTTGTCGGAGGTGGCCGCGAGCGCGTCGGCGAAGAGTGCCGAGAGTCGCAGCGGGGCGTACACGTTGGACTCCTGGGCCAGCCGGAGCGCGTCGAGCGGGATCTGGGTGAGCGGGTCCATCGGTGGGATGCCGAAGGCGTTGTTGAGGAGCACGTCGACGCGGCCGAACTCCTCCAGAGCAGCGTCGACCAGGTGCCGCCGCGCGTCCTCGTCGGTGATGTCGGTCGGCACCACGAGCGCACGCCGGCCGTGCTCCTCGATCACCCCGGCCATCTTCTGCAGCCGCTTCTCGGTGCGGCTGGCGAGCACCAGGTCGGCGCCCATGAGCGCGGCCTGCTCGCCCAGCGAGCGACCGAGGCCGGGGCCGACCCCCGAGAGCACGACGACCTTGCCATCCAGGAGTCCAGTCATGGCGCCTAGAGTAGAACGTGTTTCAGTTTTCCGGAAGGGCTGGAAGGGGTCAGCCCGGGAAACTGAACCTCGCCACCTCGTCGACCCATGCGGCGTACGCCCCGATCTCCTGCGGCACCTGCTGCCCGCGGACGAGGTCGGCGTGAGCACGGAGCACCCGGGACCAGTCGGAGCACGGACCGCACGTCGCCCGCCCACACTCGGCGGTGTGCTCACGAGCCACCTTCTCGAGCAGCTTGCGGAAGGTCCCGCCGTCCTCGCCCGCGGCCAGCGCCTCGACGACGGCTCCGAGCACATGGGAGGCCTGCGCCGGCGCACCGACCAGGATCGCCATCAGGATCCCGAGGGCCCGGTGGCCGGCCGGGCCGGCGCTCACGTTCACCGGCGCCGTACGCGCCAGCCGGTAGACCGCGAGCAGCTTCCTGGCGCCTCCAGGGGTCGCACAGAATCTCGCCAGCTCGCTCGTGAACAGCGCTTCACCGGGCGTCATCTCGAAGCTCGTGACCACGCCCTGGCGGCCGGAGCGGTCACCGGCGCCCGCGGCCAGCGCGGAAGGCCACGACGGCACCGCCTGGCGCATCAGCGACCGCATGAACCGCACCGCCGGGTCGCCCGCGAACGCACGCAGGGCGAACGGGACGTCGAAGAGCCGGGAGAGGTACGCCGCGGGCTCTGCCACCCTGCCCTCGAGCGATCGCCGTAACGTCTGTGCGTCCACGGCCGCGACGACCGCGACATCCTCCTGGCTGTTCAGCTCGTCGACGGCCCGCAGCACGCCGGCCGTCGTGGCCGGATCGCACCGGTCCAGATCGTCGACGTAGACGATCGTCCGCGCGGACGGGGCACCGGACAGCGAGCCGGCGGGCGAGCCCGGTGGCGGCCCGGGCGGGGCCGCCCGCAGCGCAGCCTCGTACGCCGCGACCTCCCGGTCCATCGCCGCGAGGGCCATGCTGGTGGTCATCGGCTGCTGCGTCCGGCGCTTGCCGCGTTGCGTCTCCTCCTCGGGCAGTCCCGCCAGCGCGGCCCGCAGCTCGGCGGTCCGCCGTTGCGCGGCCTGGTGCTTCGCCACCAGCGGCGGCGGCTGGCTCTTCCCGACGCTTCGCACGCTCTCGAGCACTCCGCTCGCCACGTCGCCGTCGGCGTACTGCCGGGCGTCGATGCGTACGTGCCTCGTGCGTACGGCGTAGGTGTCGTCGTGCTCGGTGAGCCACTCGATACGCTCCTGGACCTTCCGCAGGAAGGTCGACCTGCCGCTCCCGGGCAGCCCTTGGACGGCCACCGAGATCGGGAGCTGGGTGTGCGCGGAGACGAGAAGGCGAGCCACGCGGTCGACGTCGCCCCGGTGTCCCAGGACGTCGTCCTCGGCCTGCTCGGGCCGCTCGGGCGCGGCGTCGATCACGACGCCGGGGTCGATGACAGCGTCGATCACCGGACCGGTGACGATCGGCACCTCGGCGGTGTCCCCCGCCGCGGCGGCCTCCGACTCCACAGAGGATGGAACCGGATCCGGTGCGATCGCCACCTCGGGGGCCTCGGGAGCCTTCGGGATCTCGGAGACCTCCGGTACCTCAGGGACGTCCTCAGGAGGATCCGTGATCGTCGCCCGCGCCGGCGGCTGGGCCCCGGGCTCGGGCATCTCGGCGAGCGGCGTGACCGGCAGGCCGAGCTCCTCCTCGACCGCCTGGAGCGCTCTGGCGAAGTCGGCGGCACTCCAGTGCCGCCCGGCGCGGCGCTTGAACATCGCCTTGCGCAGCGCCTCCTCGAAGGACGCCGGGATGTCGTCGCGGTCGATCGCGAGGGGTTCGTGCTCCCGGATCCGCTCCGCCAGCGCCTCCGGGGCACCGGAACCGTCCACCCCCTCGAACGGCGTATGTCCCGCCAGCAGCGTGTAGCAGGTCGCGGCCAGGCTCCAGATGTCGGCCCAGGCGCTCGGCTCGGGTGGCTCCGCGAGCATCTCCGGCGCCATCCAGGGCAGCGAGGACGAGTCGGCGCCGCTGGGACGTCCGGCCGAGGAGAGGCTCCCGAAGCCGACCAGCTGCGGCTCCCCGGCGCTGGTCAGCAGGATGTTCGCCGGCTTCACGTCGCCGTGCAGGATGCCGTGCCGGGCCGCGACGTCGAGCGCACCGGCGATCTTGATCGTGAGGCTCAGCGCCTCCGCGACGGGCAGCCGTTCGCTCCTCCGACGCGCCTCCAGGTCACCACCGGCGCGGTGGTCCATCACCACGAAGCAGCGGTCGTCGTCACTGACCCCGACGGCGTGCAGCGGCAGCACGTGCGGATGGGCGGCGAGCTCGGCGACCTCCTTGGTCTCCCTGGCGAGCGCGTCCTGGATCTCCGCGCCGAGCCGGTCGTTCCAGACCTTCACGGCGACGTCGACCTTCTCCTGCTGCCACTCGTAGAGGAAGAGCTCCGAGGAGTCGCCCGCGCCGATCAGAACGCGATGCCGGAAACCCGGGATCGTCGGTGGCTCGTGGTGGGGGCTGGCCATGGGCGGCAAGCATAGGCGTCCGACGCCTTCGCGTCGCGCCCTACCTCAGCTGAGCATCCGGCGCGCAACCGCCCGCTGACGTGCGGTGATCCTCTCCGCATACCCCCCAGGGTTCAGCGTCTCGGTGTGCGGGAGCAGGTCACGTACGTCCCCGAGGCTCACCTTGTGAACCACCGGACCGTCTGCATCGGTGAGGTCGCGCTCGAGGCGCTGCCAGCGCAGCATCAGCGACCCGGTGCGGTGACCGGTGGTCTCGAGCCAGTTGGCGATCGGCTCGCCGTCCAGGGGTGGGCGCTCGGAGATCACGAAGCGCATCACGCCGTCGGGGTCGGTGACCGCCTGGGCCTTGGTGAGGCTGGTCTGGTGGGTCTCGTAGTCCGTCGATGCGTACCAGTCGGACCCGATCTGGAACCCCTGGTAGGAGCAGTCGTCGCAGCGCGGCACCTCTACCACGAGCGCCTCGTCCTCGGCCAGCTCGTAGTGACCGATCGAGGAGAACTGCGACTCCAGCCCACCCGGCGTGCGGGCCGGAACGGTGAGGGTGTTGACCGGCTCCTTGTACTGGAAGAACTGGGGGAAGGCGAACCAGGTCTGGATCGAGCCGGTCAGCGACCGGGCCGCGACCTCGTACTTCTTCCGGAGCAGCTCCTGGGTGAGCGGGCGGCGCGGCCGGCCGAGGGTGTCGGGGCGCTCGATGGTGATCGTGCCGCGGGTCTCGGTGTCCCAGTCGTTGAAGACCTCGCGCACGATCAGGGTCTTCGCCCCCGGCTCGGCCGTGTAGGTGAACTCGAAGGCCCCGTCCTCGTCGACCTGGAGCTTGCGATCGTCGAAGGCCATCAGGCTCGTCGCGGCGGCATCCGCGGTGTAGGCGCCGCCCATCACCTGGAAGGAGAGGTCGGCACTGGTCCCGCGACGGCCACGGACGACGTACTCGACGCCTTCTCGCAGGTAGGCGTTGAGATAGATCGCGTCGGGATTGTCCAGACCCTGCTTGGAGAACTGGTGCGTCGGGTTCACGAAGAGCGGCTGCTCGAGGTCGTAGTCGAACGCCGTCTGCATCGCCATCCGGATCCGGCCGGAGAGATACTCGTAGCCCTCGAGCCGGTCGGCCTCGGTCCGGATGAACGGCGCGTTCGCGACCAGCTCCTCCGCCTCCGCGATCGCCCGCTGGAGCGGCGCGGTCAGGCCGTACGCCGCACTGGGCTCGGTCGAGGTCATCCGTTGGCCTTGGCGATGATGTTCTCCGCGTACCACTCCAGGTGCTTGATCTTCTTCTCCAGCGGCTCGGGATCGGCGCCCTTCACGTAGGGATCGCGGAAGCCGACGATGCAGTCGGTCACGCCCTTGTCCTCGAGCCGCTTGATCCCGTCGAGGTCGTAAGCGTCGTAGCTGATCACGTGGACCTCGAAGTCGTCGCGGGTGTCACCCTCCTCGCGCCGGATCTCGGCGAGGCGGACCAGCAGGCGGTCGAGCTCCTCGCCGTCGCCACCGGCGTGCATCCAGCCGTCACCCTTGAGGACCGCCCGGCGCAGCGCGGCGTCGGCGTGGCCGCCGACGAGGAGCGGGATCTTCTCGGTCGGCGCGGGGCACTGCTGGAGCGGGGCGAACTCGTAGAACTCGCCGGAGTAGCCGAAGAACTCCTGGCCGGGACCTTCCGGAGAGGCCACCGGCGCAGTTAATCCACGGAGTATGTCCATGCACTCGTCCATCCGCTTGCCGCGGCGCTTCCAGTCGACACCGAGGGCGGCGAAGTCCTCCGGCCACGGGGACAGCCCGACGCCGAGGCCGAGCCGGTTGCCGGAGAGGAAGGCGAGGCTCGAGGCCTGCTTGGCGGCCAGCACCGGCGGGCGCACCGGCAGCTTCACCACGAACGGCGTCAGGCGCAGCGTCTCGGTGACCGCGAAGAGGTGGGCGCACAGGATGAACGCCTCGATGAACTCCTTGCCCTGCAGGAACTCCCGGTCGCCGGTGTCGGTGTAGGGGTAGGTGGAGTCGGACTCCTCGGGATAGATCAGGCTGTCGGCCACGGTCATGCTCGTGTAGCCCGCCGCCTCCGCCGCCTGAGCCAGCGGTGCGTAGTAGTCGGCCTGCGTCATTGCCTCGGCATAGGTGAAGCGCATGGGCCAACACTAGAACGTGTTCTAAGTTTCTGCCAGAGTGTTCCGCATGTCTCCTTCTCTCGACCGTCCCGCAGGGCTCGACTCGCCACTGACGGCGAGAGTCATCAAGTACGGCGCCCGCGCCAACGCCGCACTGTTCAAGCTGACCAACGGCCGGGTCGGCGGGCGGTGGCGGGTGATGGCGGGCTGGCGCAAGCCTGCGCCGGTGCTTCTCCTGGAGCACGTCGGCCGCAAGTCCGGCCGCACCTTCACCACTCCCCTGCTCTTCATGACCTCCGGCGCCGATCTCGTGGTCGTCGGGTCGCAGGGCGGCCTGCCCAAGGACCCGCAGTGGGTCGCCAACCTGCGCGCCGAGCCCGACGTCGCGGTCCGCCTCCCCCGTCGCGGCCGTCGGCTCGTCCGGGCCCGTGTGGCCGACCCCGCGGAGAAGGCGGCGCTGTGGCCACGGCTGCTGGAGACGTACGCGGACTTCGAGACCTACCAGAGCTGGACCGACCGGGAGATCCCGGTCATCGTCCTCTCACCTCGCTGAAGGAGACCCGCATGGACGTCCACGAGCTCATCGACCGCGCCGAGATCACCGACGCGCTGACCCGCTACACCCTGGCCGTCGACGACGGTGACTGGGACGCGCTCGACACCGTCTTCACCGCCGACGCCACGATCGACTACTCCGAGTCCGGCGGCACCGTCGGCGAGGTCGCCGACGTCAAGACGTGGCTCGCCGAGATGCTGTCGGCGTTCTCCCGCAAGCGGCTGCACACGGTCGGCCAGGTCGGCATCACCTTCACCGACGAGGGCGCGGATGTCGTGGCGTACTTCGACAACCCGATGGTCATCGCCGACGGATCCGGCGGCGAGCGCGTCGTCGAGGTGGGCGGACGCTACCGGCACACCTTCGTGCGTACGCCGGACGGCTGGCGCTCCCGACACCTGCACGAGGAGGTCTTCTGGACCCGGGGCTTCTGACGCGTCAGGCCGACCGGCCGCGGACCACCCAGTCGGCGAGGCCGGCGAGCGGGACCAACAGGTCGCGGCCGCGGTCGCTCAGGGCGTACTCCACGCCCGGCGGGATCGTCGGGAACACCGTACGAGTCACGATCCCGTCCTCCTCCAGCGTGCGCAGGGTCCGGGTGAGCATGCGCTGGCTGATCCCCTCGACCCGGCGCCGCAGCTCGTTGTAGCGGTGCGGGCGCTCGGTGAGCATCATCACGATCAGGAGCGTCCACTTGTCCCCGAGCATCTGCACCGTCTGGGTCACCGGGCACGTCTCGTACTCGCCCGCCGGGATCCTCTCCGGCAGACCCGGACCGAGCGCGGCGCTCACCATGTGGGTCGCTCCGCACTCCTTCTCGACCACCTGGCCGGGCACACCGGTGTTCCCATCTGACATTGAAGTGCCTTCTTCCGCGAACGCCGCCGAGCGGCGAGGGTTGCTGACATCAGCAACCTATCCATGAGGGAGAAGAGATGAGCACGATCGCGGTCCTGGGCGCCGGCCCTGGCCTGGGGATGTCGGTGGCACGAAGGTTCGCCGAGGAGGGGTACGCCGTCGGGCTGGTCTCCCGCAGCGCTGACCGCCACCCGGGCTATCTGGAGGCACTGGCAGGGCACGGCGTCCGCACCGTCGCGGTCGCGGCCGACCTCCGCGCCCCCGGCGCCGTCGCCCGCGCGCTCGACGAGATCACCGCCGAGCTCGGCCCGATCGACGTCGTCTACCACGGCCCCGGCGCCCACGACCTGTCCGCACCCACCACCGGGATCCTGGAGACCGGCCCCGCGGACATCCGCCGCGCGGTGGCCGAGACCGTCGAACCGGCGGCAGAGGTCGCCTCCCTGGTGCTGCCCACGATGCGATCGCGCGGCAGTGGCTCCCTCGTCTACGTCTCCGGGGTCAGCGCGCTCGTCCCGATCCCGTTCCTCGGTCCCTACGGGCCCGCCTCCGCCGCGCTCCGGACCTACGCCCGCACCCTCGCCGCCGCCCTGGCCGAGGAGGGCGACGAGGGCGTACGCATCGGCTCGCTCGTCGTCGGCGGCCTGATCGAGCGCGGCGACATCCATCAGATGCTCACCGAGCCAGGTACGCCGACCCCGTTCGCCACCCTCGACCCCGACGAGATCGCGGACGCCGTCTGGCGGCTGGCCTCCGGAATCGAGGACGAGGTGGTCTTCGACGTGCTCACCCAGCAGACGGCGGCGAGCTGAGGGCACCACAAACTCGGTGGCATCGCGACCTGCGTGTCTGGTTCGCTGGACGACGGAGGTGATCACAGTGGCGGGCTATGGCGCACTGTCGGAGGCGTACGAGTGGTTGATCCGGGACGAGCATCTCTCCCCTGTCGGCGCAGCTGCGAGGTTCGAGGACCTGGTGACGCCTCTGCCGCCGAACGCACGGGTCATCGACTGCTCCTGCGGCACCGGCCAGCTCGCCGTCGGTCTCGCCGGTCATGGCCTGGACGTCGTGGCGACCGATGCCAGCGCCGGGATGATCCGTCGAACCGCGGCACTCGCCGACGAGCACGGCGTAAGGCTCGACGCACGCCAGGTCAGCTGGGAGGACCTGAGCGACCATCTCGAGGCGTCCTCCTTCGACCTGGTGTTCTGCATCGGCAACTCCCTCGGCCATGCCGAGGGCGAGCGCGGGCGCCTGGCCCCGCACCCCACCGTGGCA
>NZ_JBHVKJ010000029.1:0-79053 GCF_042798275.1 Nocardioides sp. NPDC057767
GGCCCACAACTGCGTTTTCGGCACTGCCGAGGCGTCACATACGTCGGCCGAGACGTCGCTCTCGTCGGCTGAGACGTCACTCCCGTTGGTCGAGCGGTCGCGACCGTGCCACCTCGGCCGACCGGAGGGACGCTTCGGCCGACGTACGGGACGCTTCGCCCGACCGGGGTGACGCTTCGCCCGACCGGGGTGACGCTTCGCCCGACCGGGGTGACGCTTCGACCGACCTACCTGACGGCTCGCCCGACGTACATGACGCCTCGGCCGACGGGGCCGACTTCTCGGCATTGCTTGGACATCGACCTTCCATGTTCTTGGGCTACCCCGTAGAGTGACCGCTGTCACCACCTAAGCAAGCGCTTAGATTAGCCGAGCACACGAGGGAATGAGCATGTCGAGGTTCGAGGGACGTACGGCGATCATCACCGGGGCCAGCCGGGGCATCGGGCTGGGCATCGCCCAGCGGCTGGTGGAGGAGGGCGCGAAGGTCGTCATCACGGCGCGCAAGCCCGAGGCGCTGGCGGAGGCGGTCGAGGGGCTCGGCGGCAAGGAGGTCGCCCTCGGCATCGCCGGCAAGGCCGACGACCCGGCCCACCAGGAGGAGGTCGTCAAGGCGGCGATCGACACCTTCGGCAGCGCGGACCTGCTGGTCAACAACGCCGGCATCAACCCGAAGGCCGGCGGCCTGATCGACATGGACCGCGAGTCGGCCCGCAAGACGGTCGAGGTCAACTGCCTCTCGCCGATCGGCTGGACCCAGCAGGCCTGGCGGCAGTGGATGTCCGAGCACGGCGGCGCGGTCGTCAACATCTCCTCGGTGGCCGGCCTGGCCCCGACGCCCCTGATCGCGACGTACGGCGCGAGCAAGGCGATGCTCAGCTACATCACCCAGGAGCTCTCGGTCGAGCTCGGCCCGAAGGTACGCGTCAACGCGATCCTCCCGGCGGTCGTGAAGACCAAGTTCGCCGAGCTCCTCTACGAGGGCCGCGAGGCCGAGGTCTCGGCGGCCTACCCGCTCAAGCGCCTCGGTGTCCCTGAGGACATCGCCGGCGTCGCCTCCTTCCTCCTCTCCGAGGACGCCGGCTGGATGACCGGCCAGCTCGTCACCGTCGACGGCGGCCTCACCCTCGCCGGCGGTCGCGTCTGATGCCGATCGCTCCCGACAGCACCGCCGTCGTCACCGGCGCCGCGGGCGGCATCGGCCGGGCCCTGGCCGCCCGGCTCGTCGCCGAGGGCGTCCGCGTGGTGGTCAACGACATCGACGACGTACGTCTGGCCGAGACCGCGAAGGAGATCGGCGCCCACCCGGTGGCCGGCGACGCGGCTTCCGTCGAGGGCGTCGCCCACCTGGTCGAGGCGGCGAAGGACCACCTCGGCCAGATCGATGCGTGGTACGGAAATGCCGGCATCGACCGCGGCATCGGCCTGGACTGTCCCGAGGAGGACTGGCAGGCGTCGTACGAGGTCAACGTCATGGCCCACGTCAGGGCAGCAAGGCTCCTCGTCCCCGAGTGGGTCGAGCGCAAGGCGGGCCGCTACGTCGTGACCGCGAGCGCGGCGGGGCTGCTGATGATGGTCGGTACGCCGACCTACTCGGTCACCAAGCATGGCGCGGTCGCCTTTGCGGAGTGGCTCTCGGCGACCTACCGCCATCACGGGATCGTCGTCCAGGCGATCTGTCCGCAGGGCGTCCAGACCGGGATGCTCGAGCGGTCCGGACCGATGGCGGGGTTGCTCAGCCGCGACGGCGCGCTCACGCCCGAGCAGGTCGCCGACGCCGCCTGGGCGGCGACGACCGATGACCGCTTCCTGGTGCTCCCGCACCCGGAGGTGGGCGACTACTACGCCGCGCGGGCGACACAGACCGACAAGTGGCTCGGCGGGATGAACCGGCTCTGGCAGCACGTGGAGGGACAGGTATGAAGGCGTGGCGGATCAACGAGCTCGGTGAGCCCAAGGACGTGATGAGGCTCGAGGAGGTGCCCGACCCGTCCCCCGGGGCCGGGCAGCTCGTCGTGAAGGTGCTGGCCAGCCCGGCCAACTTCCCCGACGTCCTGATGGCGCGCGGCCTCTACCAGGTCAAGCCCGAGCTGCCGTTCACCGCCGGCGTCGAGCTGTGCGGCGAGGTGGTCGAGGTCGGTGACGGAGTCGACGGCTTCCAGATCGGTGACCGCGTGATCGGCGGTGCCGCCCTGCCCTACGGCGGCTTCGGCGAGCTCGCGCTGATGGACGCCGCGACCACGTTCCCGGCACCCGCGGCGCTCACCGACGCCGAGGCGTCGAGCCTCTACATCGGTTACCAGACCGGATGGTTCGGACTGCACCGCCGAGCGAACATCCAGCCCGGCGAGACGCTGCTCGTGCACGCCGCGGCCGGCGGCGTCGGCAGCGCCGCGATCCAGCTCGGCAAGGCCGCCGGTGCCACCGTGATCGGCGTGGTCGGCGGCCCGGAGAAGGCCGAGGTCGCCAAGAAGCTGGGCGCGGACGTGGTCATCGACCGACACGAACAGGACTTCGTGAAGGTGGTCAAGGAGGTCACCGGAGGCAAGGGCGCCGACGTGATCTACGACCCGGTCGGCGGCGACACCTACGACCGCTCCACCAAGTGCATCGCCTTCGAGGGCCGGATCCTGATCATCGGCTTCGCCGGTGGCCGCATCCAGGAGGCCGCGCTCAACCACTCGCTGATCAAGAACTACTCGATCGTCGGACTCCACTGGGGCCTCTACAACATGCTCGCCCCCGCGCTCGTCGAGGAGTGCCACGCCGAGCTCACCCGGATGGCGGACGAGGGCTCGATCAAGCCGCTGGTCAGCGAGGAGCTGTCCCTGGACGAGGTGGCCGACGGCGTACAGCGTCTTGCCGACGGCACCACCGTCGGACGGGTCGTGTACGTCGCATGAAGGCTGTCATCTTCGACTACGGCGGGGTGCTGACCACACCGATCGGCGACTCGATCCGGGCCTGGCTGAAGGCCGACGGCATCAAGCCGGAGAGCTTCACGACGGTGCTCAAGGAGTGGCTGGGTCGCTACGCCGACGCCGGCACCCCGATCCACCGCCTCGAGCTCGGTGAGCTCTCGGTCAAGGAGTTCGACCAGCTCCTGGCCGCCCGCCTGGAGACGTACGACGGCAGCCCGGTCGATCCCGAAGGCGTCCTGTCCCGGCTCTTCGCCGGGATGCGGCCCAACCCGGAGATGTTCGCGTTGGCCGAGGAGCTCCGTGACGCCGGCATCCGGCTCGCCCTGCTCTCCAACAGCTGGGGCAACTTCTACCCGCGCAAGCAGGTCGACGCGCTCTTCGAGGTGGTGGTGATCTCCGAGGAGGTTGCGATGCGCAAGCCGGAGCCGCCGATCTTCGACCGCACCCTGAGCAGGCTCGGTCTCCCGGCCGAGGAGTGCCTCTTCATCGACGACGCCGAGCCCAACGTCCTCGGCGCCCGCGCGGTCGGTCTCGACGCACTGCTCCACACCGACCCGGCGAGCACCCGCGCAGCGCTCGCCCGGATGATTCCCACCCTCGGAGGTGCCGCGTGACGACCGAATCCCTGCCCGGACTCGACCTCGACAGGCTCGGGCCCTGGCTCGCAGAGCACGTGGAAGGCGCGGGCAGCACCCTGAGCGCCACCCACATCTCCGGGGGCAAGTCCAACCTGACGTACGCCGTCTCCGACGGCACCCACGAGTGGATCGTCCGGCGCCCGCCGCTGGGGCACGTGCTCGCCACCGCGCACGACATGAAGCGTGAGCACACCGTGATCACGGCGCTGCGCGACACCGACGTGCCGGTGCCGCACACCTTCGCGTTCTGCGAGGACGAGGAGGTGCTCGGGGCGCCGTTCTACGTGATGGAGAAGGTCAACGGCCGGCCCTACCGCTACGCCCGTGAGCTCGAGCCGCTGGGCGCCGAGCGGACCCGGGCGATCTCGGAGCAGCTCATCGACGTGATGGCCGCGCTGCACGCGGTCGACCCGGTCGAGGTCGGGCTGAGCGAGTTCGGCCGCCCGGAGGGTTTCCTGAGCAGGCAGGTCCGCCGCTGGAAGAAGCAGCTCGAGGCGTCGTACTCCCGCGATCTTCCCGCGGCCGACGAGCTCCATGCGCTCCTGGAGGCGCGGGTGGGTGCCGCCGAGGCCGCCTCGACCGGGCCCGGGATCGTGCACGGCGACTACCGGCTCGACAACGTCCTCACCGACGAGACCGACCGGATCAAGGCGGTCGTCGACTGGGAGATGGCCACCCTCGGCGACCCGGTCACCGACCTGGCGATCCTGCTCACCTACCAGCGGATGGCCTCGGTCTCCGGCGACGGCACCGTGACCGACGTCAGCAACGCACCCGGCTGGCTCTCCGAGGACGAGATCATCGCCCGCTACGACGCGGCCAGCCCGCGCGACCTGAGCGAGTTCGGCTTCTACCTCGGGCTGGCCGCCTACAAGCTCGCCGCGATCCTCGAGGGGATCCACTACCGCTACCTCAAGGGCCAGACCGTAGGGCCCGGTTTCGACACGATCGGGGACGGGATCCACCCGCTCCTGGACATGGGCATCAACGCGATGAAGGAGAGCTGATGGACTTCAAACCCGACGCCAGGACCGAGGAGCTCGTCGCCTCGGTGTGGGACTTCCAGAAGACGTACGTCGAGCCCAACGAGGCCGTCTTCGACGAGCAGCTCGCGGCACTGCCGGACAGGTGGGCGTGGGACAGTGTCCCGGTCCTCGGCGAGATCCGCGCCGAGGCCCGCAAGCGCGGCCTGTGGAACCTCTTCCTGCCCGGTGAGGGCGGGGCGGGGCTGACCAACCTGCAGTACGCCCCGCTGGCCGAGATCACCGGCCGCAGCCACCTCGCGCCGGCCGCGTTCAACTGCGCCGCGCCCGACACCGGCAACATGGAGGTGCTGCACGACTTCGGCAACGAGGCGCAGAAGAAGGAGTGGCTCTCGCCGCTGCTGGAGGGTGAGATCCGCAGTGCGTTCGCGATGACCGAGCCGGCCGTCGCCTCCTCGGACGCGACCAACATCGAGACCTCGATCGTGCCCGACGGCGACGAGTACGTCCTCAACGGCCGCAAGTGGTGGATCACCGGCGCGATGAACCCCAACGCCAAGATCTTCATCGTGATGGGCAAGACCGACCCGTCGGCCGAGCGCCACAAGCAGCAGTCGATGATCCTGGTGCCCCGCGACACCCCCGGCCTCACGATCAAGCGCGGCATGGAGGTCTTCGGCTACGACGACCACGACCACGGCGGTCACGCCGAGCTGATCTTCTCCGACGTTCGGGTGCCGGTGGGCAACCTCATCGGGGCCGAGGGCCAAGGGTTCGCGATCGCGCAGGCGCGCCTGGGACCCGGCCGCATCCACCACTGCATGCGCTCCATCGGCCTCGCCGAGCGGGCGATCGAGCTGATGTGCGCTCGGGTCGAGGACCGCGTCGCCTTCGGCAAGCCGCTCTCCGAGCAGGGCGTGATCCGCGACTGGATCGCCGAGTCGCGGGTGCGGATCGAGCAGCTGCGGCTCCTCGTCCTCAAGACCGCCTGGCTGATGGACACGGTCGGCAACAAGGGCGCCCACACCGAGATCCAGGCGATCAAGATCGCCACCCCGGCGACCGTCCAGTGGATCCTCGACAAGGCGATCCAGGCGCACGGCGCCGGCGGCCTGTCCCAGGACTTCCCGCTGGCCAAGGCGTACGCCGGCATCCGCACGCTCCGGTTCGCCGACGGCCCCGACGAGGTGCACAAGAACGCCCTCGCCAAGGCGGAGCTGCGCCGGCAGGCCGCACGACGGGAGGGTCGACAGTGACTCCGGAGGAGATCACGGGGCGGGTCGAGGAGTTCCTGGCAGCGCACCCGGTCGCGACGACCGAGCCGAGCGCCTTCCTGCACGCCCGCTACCGGGCCGGGCTGGCCTGGGTCGCGTTCCCCGAGGGTGAGGGTGGTCTCGGGGTCTCCCGGGCCCTGCAGCCGCTGGTGAACGACCTCTTCGAGGCCGCCGGTGCTCCCGACAACAACCCGCGGCGCAACGGGATCGGGCTCGGCATGGCCGCGCCGACGATCCTGGCCTACGGCACCCCGGAGCAGCGCTCGCGCTTCCTGGAGCCGTTGTGGTGCGGCGACGAGATCTGGTGCCAGCTCTTCTCCGAGCCCGGTGCCGGCTCCGACCTGGCCGGACTGGCGACCCGGGCGGTCCTCGACGGCGACGAGTGGGTCGTCAACGGGCAGAAGGTGTGGACCTCGGGTGCCCACAACGCCGACTTCGCGATCCTGGTCGCCCGCACCGATCCGGACGTCCCGAAGCACCGCGGTCTGACCTACTTCTTGTGCGACATGCACGATCCCGGCGTCGAGGTGCGCCCGCTGCGCCAGATCACCGGCGAGGCCGAGTTCAACGAGGTCTTCCTGACCGATGTGCGGATCCCCGACGCGCACCGGCTCGGCGAGGTCGGGCAGGGCTGGGAGGTCGCCAACGCCACGCTCAACAACGAGCGCGTCGCCATCGGCGGCGCCGCCATGCCCCGCGAGGGCGGGATGCTCGGCGTGGTCGCCGAGTCGTGGCGTACGCATCCTGACAACCAGACCCCAGAGCTGCGCGACCGGCTGCTCAAGCTGTGGGTCGAGTCGGAGGTGGCCCGGCTGACCGGGGCACGGCTGCGGCAGAAGCTGGCCGTCGGCCAGCCCGGCCCGGAGGGGTCGGCGATGAAGCTGACGTTCGCCAAGATCAACCAGCAGCTCACCGGGCTCGACCTGGAGCTCAGTGGTGAGGAGGGGCTTCGCTACGAGGACGGGGAGGGCTGGACGATGGTCCGGCCCGAGCACGTCGACTTCGCCGGCCGTGACGCCGTCTATCGCTACCTGCGCGCCAAGGGCAACTCCATCGAGGGCGGCACCTCGGAGATCCTGCGCAACATCGTGGCCGAGCGCGTCCTCGGCCTCCCCGGGGAGCACCGGGTCGACAAGGACGTGGCCTGGAAGGAGATCCCCAGATGAGTGAGGTCGAACTGCTCGACAACGAGCTCGACGCCGACCTGCGTGCCACGGTCAGGTCGTTCCTGTCCGAGCGCTGCGACCCGGCTGATGTCGTCAAGGCCTACGACGGCGACGGCTCGCTCACCCCGGTCCTGTGGAAAGGGATCGCCGGCGAGCTCGGGCTCGCAGGGCTGCTGATCCCGGAGTCCTACGGCGGCGCCGGCGCGTCCGCGCGCGAGGCCGCCGTGGTCCTGGAGGAGCTGGGCCGCTCGGTCGCCCCGGTGCCGTTCCTGACCAGCGCGGTCGTCGCGACCTCGGTCCTGCTGGCCGGCCCCACCGAGAAGGGCGTGGAGCTGCTGGGCGGACTGGCCGCGGGAGAGCGGACCGCGGCACTGGTCGTGCCGCTGACCGCCACGACCGTCCAGCCGCTGGAGCCGGTGGAGACCGAGGTGCGGTCGGTCGCCGGTGCCCTCGAGGCCGACACCCTCCTGGTGCCGGTCGCGACACCTGCCGGCATCGAGGTCCGAGCGGTCCCCGCGGACCAGGCGCAGATCGCCCTGGTGAGCTCGCTCGACATGACCCGCCGGCTCGCCGACGTACGCCTCGACCCGGCCGCCGGCGAGCTGGTCGTGACCGCGGAGCACGGTGCCGACGGCGTACGTTCCGGGCTGCTGGCCGGGGCCGCGCTGATGGCCTCCGAGCAGGTCGGGGTCGCGCAGTGGTGCCTGACCACGACGGTGGACTACCTCAAGGTGCGCCGCCAGTTCGGCCGGATCGTCGGTGGCTACCAGGCGCTCAAGCACCGCCTGGCCGACCTCTACACCAGCGTCGAAGGCGCCGGTGCGGCCGCGCGCTACGCCGCCGGAGCGCTGGCGCTCGGGAACGCCGAGGAGGCCCAGATCGCGACCCACGTCGCCGCCGCGTACTGCGGCGACCTCGCCGTCACCGCGGCCGAGGAGGCGGTGCAGCTGCACGGCGGCATCGGCATGACCTGGGAGCACCCCGCCCACCTCTATCTCAAACGGGCCAAGGCCGATCAGATCGCGTACGGCCTTCCGGGCGCCCACCGAGACCGTCTGGGGGCGCTGGTCGACATCTAGACCGCTGGTCGAGCCGCCGGAGCCGCTAGGCGGAGGCGTGTCGAGACCAACACAGTCCTATCGAGCGCCGAAGGGACCGTGTTGGTCTCGAGCCGTCGTCGTTCGTTCCTCACGACGACGGCTCGACCAGCGCGGCTACTTCTCCAGGGCCATCAGAGCCAGCGCCAGGAGCAGGCGGTCGCCGGGGTCGGAGATGCTCTTGCCGGTGAGGTCCTGGATCTGCTTGATGCGGTAGATGACCGTGTTGCGGTGGCAGATCAGGTCCTCGGCGGCGTGGGTGGGCGAGCCGCCGTGGGCGATCAGGGCGCGCAGCGTCGCCAGGAGCACGTCGGACTGGTGCGTCGGCTGCGCCAGGATCGGGCCGAGGGTGCGGCGTACGAGCAGCGACGAGACCGCAGGAGAGGCGGTCAGGAGCACCTGGGGGAGGCGGTCGTCGACGACCGCGATGTCCGTACGCCCCCGGGGCACCGTCTCCACAGTGTGCGTGGCGAGCTGGAACGCGGTGCCGAAGCCGCTCAGGTCGTCGGCGGTGGCGATCCCGACCCGACCGGAGTTGCAGCAGGCGAGCTGCTCGACCAGGTCGTCGACGGCCTCCGCGACCGGCCGCGACCCGAGCGGGACCAGCCCGAAGTGGTGGTCGCCGCGTACGTGCCAAAACGAGATCAGGTCTGCCTTCTCCAGCCGGTCGTCGGGGTTGCGCAGCGGTGAGTCGCGGTTGCCGTCGAAGGCGGCGACCACGCAGGCCATCTGCTCGTCGGCGGCGATCCCCAAGATGTCCTGCACCTCGGCGGCGAAGGCCGGGTCACCGCCACGGCCCTCGGCCAGGCCGTCCAGAAGCCTGCCCTGGAGCTGCAGGTCGCGACGCTGCAGCAGCGCCGCCTCCTTCCGGTAGGCGCCCGACATGACCGAGTTCTGCACGTCCAGGTCGGTCCACACCTGTCGCCCGGCGAGCACCATCACCCGGTCGTCGATGCCCAGGGCCTCCTGCTGGCGGACCATCGCCTCCCACAGCATCCGGGTGCCGACGGTGTAGGCGTTGAGGCAGTACTCGAGCGGCACGCCCTGCCGCGCGCGCCGCCGGCCGGTCTCGCGCCACAGGTCGACCGGATTGGCTCCCGGGGTCATTCCGGCCATGGCCCGGATGCCGCGGCGTACGTGCTCCCGGGTGCTCGAGCGCAGGTCGGCCCGCACCGACGGGTCGGCGTTCTGGTGCCACTCCGGCTGGATCGCGATCAGCGTCAACGTGATGTCGTCGGCGATCGCATCGGCCTGGCTCACCAAGGAGGCCCAGGCACGCTCCACCAGTGGTCGGAGCTCCGAGTCAGGAGATGTGTCGCGCATCACACCCATGTGCGGAGCGTCCCATGCCCACTGCCGTATCCGCCACCAAACCAGGGAATCTCGGACGGAGTGCCCGAAGGATTTTGGGCGCATTGCCCATATCCCCCGTTGTGCAGAGAGTCCAAAGTGATAGCCGTCACAACCGGCGAAGGGAGCACGATGCAGAATCCTGGCGAGGCCACGCCGCTGTTCGCCGTCGAGGGCGTCTCGGTGAGATTCGGTGGCGTGCGCGCCCTCGAGGACGTCTCCTTGTCGGTCGCGCCTCACGAGGTGCTCGGCGTCATCGGCCCCAACGGTGCCGGCAAGACCACCCTGTTCAACGTCGTGTGCGGCTTCGTGAGTCCCGCCGAGGGCGAGCTCCGGCTGCGCGGCGAGACGATCCAGAGCCTGCGCCCGCACCAGCTGGCCGGCCACGGCATCGCCCGGACCCTGCAGGGGCTCGGGCTGTTCGAGCGGATGACGGTGCTCGACAACGTCATGATCGGCGCCGACCGCCTCGCCCGTGCCGGCTTCCTGCGCGGGCTGCTCGGCCTCGGCCACCGCGACGACGCCCGGCTGGCCGCCAAGGCGCGCGAGGTGCTCGGCGAGCTCGGGATCGAGTCGTACGCCGCCCGCTACCCGGGCAGCCTGCCCTACCCGATCCGGAAGAAGGTCGCGCTCGCCCGCGCCCTGGTCGCCGAGCCGGAGCTGCTGCTCCTCGACGAGCCCGCGAGCGGGCTGAGCGCCGAGGAGATGAGCGAGCTCGGCGAGATCATCACCGGCCTGACCGAGCGCACCGCGGTGATGCTCGTCGAGCACCACATGGACCTGGTGATGTCGGTCTGCCACCGGATCACGGTGCTCGACTTCGGTCGCGTGATCGCGGCCGGTACGCCCGACGAGATCCGCAACGATCCCGCTGTCCTCGCCGCCTACCTGGGTGACCAGGTCGAGCACGACGACGAGGACACCGAGGTCCACGCGGTGGTCTCGACAAGCTCGACCAACGATGAGGTGGAGGCCTGATGTTCGCCGTCGAAGACCTGAGCGCTGCCTACGGACCCGTCAAGGCGCTCAACGGTGTCACCTTCACCGCGTCGAGAGGGCAGGTCACCGCGGTCCTGGGCGCCAACGGGGCAGGGAAGACCACGCTCCTGCGCACCGTCTCCGGGCTGGTGAGGTCGACCAGGGGCACCGTGAAGCTGGACGGCAAGGACATCACCCGCACCGCGACCGAGAAGCTGACCTCGTACGGCCTCTCCCACGTCCCGGAGGGGCGCGGTGTCATCGCCGAGCTGACCGTCGTCGAGAACCTTCGCCTCGGCGGTCTGCACCGCGCGACGGGCTCTCAGCCGATGCCGATCGAGCGGGTCTTCGAGCTCTTCCCGCGCCTGGGCGAGCGCCGCGACGCGACCGCCCATCAGCTGTCCGGCGGCGAGCGGCAGATGCTCGTCATCGGCCGCGCGCTGATGGCTCGCCCGTCCGTGCTTCTGCTCGACGAGCCCTCGCTGGGGCTCGCGCCCCGGGTCGTCGCCCAGATCTTCGACCTGCTCCGCGGGCTGGTGCAGACCGAGGAGCTCACGGTCGTGCTGGTCGAGCAGAACGCCCGCAGTGCCCTGTCCATCGCTGATCACGGCGTCGTGCTCAACCTCGGCAAGGTCGTCGCCTCGGCGCCGGCCGCCGAGCTGGCCGCCGACGAGCAGCTCCGCCACGCCTACCTCGGGTTCTAGGAGGCCACGAACGATGCAACAGTTCCTCGACACCACCCTCGGTGGGCTGGTCCTGGGCGCGGTCTACGCCGCGTTCGCGCTGGCCCTGTGCCTGATCTGGCGCTCGACCCGGATCGTCAACTTCGCCCAGGCGGCGATGGCGATGGTGACCACCTACATCGCGCTCTCGCTGATCAACGCCGACGTGCCCTACTGGGTCGCCTTCATGGCCGCGCTCGCCGCCGGGTTCGGGCTCGGCGCCGTGATCGAGCGGGTGATCATCCGCCCGGTCGAGGGCAAGGCCGAGCTCAACGCGGTGATCCTCACCCTCGGGCTCTTCATGGTGCTCCACGGCCTGACCGCGATCACCTTCGGCGTCCAGCACCGCGGCTTCCCGGCCCCGGTCAGCACCAACGCCATCAACGTCGGGGACACCTCGATCGGGATCACCCCGTTCGGCATCCTGACGATCGTCGTGGTCGCCGTCGTGATGGCCGGCCTCGTCGTGCTCTTCCGCTTCACCGACCTGGGGCTGCGGATGCGGGCGGCGGCGTTCAACGGCGAGGTCTCCCGCCTCCTGGGCGTACGCGTCGGCCGCATGCTCACCCTCGGCTGGGCGCTCGCCGCCGCTGTGGGCGCGGTGGCCGGGATGCTCATCGCCGGTGGCGACCTGGTCAACCCGGCATTCATGGACCCGTTCGTGATCTACGGCTTCATCGCCGCAGTCCTGGGCGGTCTCGACTCACCGCTCGGATCGGTGATCGGCGGCCTGATCCTCGGGCTCTCGCTCTCCTACGTGACCGGCTACGTCGGGGAGCACCTGGCGCCGCTGGTGGCGCTCGGGATCTTGATGGTGGTGCTGCTGGTGCGTCCCAGCGGCCTCTTCGCAGCGGCTGCGGCCAGGAGGGTCTGACCATGGAACGACTGCGTTCGATCCTCCGTCCGGTGACGTCGGTGCCGCTGGCTCGCCACCTGCTCGTCGCCCTCGTCGCCCTGGTGGTGGCGATGGCGGTCATCGGCACCTCCAGCCAGTACCTGCAGACCCGCTACGCCGAGATGGCCTACTTCGCCATCGCCGCCGGCGGTCTCACCCTGCTGACCGGCCTCTCCGGCCAGCTCTCCCTCGGCCACGGCGCGTTGATGGCCGTGGGCGCCTACGCCGCCACCCTCGTGCTCGAGCGCACCGGCGGCGAGACGCTGGCCGACGTCTTCGTCGCCCTGCTCACCGCGATCGCCGTCTGTGCGGTGGTCGGGGTGGTGGTCGGGGTCCCGGCTGCGCGGCTGCACGGGCCCTACATCGCCGGCGCGACCCTGACCCTGGCCGTCGCGGTGCCCCGGCTGGCCAACCAGTGGGACGTCCTCGGTGGCGAGCAGGGCCTCCAGGTGCCGGTGCCGCGGGCGAGCGAGCTCCCGACCTGGATCCAGGACCTGATCTGGTTCTTCACCGCCGTCGAGATCGACCAGTACTCCTTCCTCGCCTACCTCGGCTGGCTGCTCCTCGTGCTCACCTTCGTGGCGCTCGCCAACCTGAGCCGCTCCCGGGTGGGCAGGAGATGGCGGGCGGTGCGGGACGACGACGTCTCCGCCGAGCTGGCCGGCATCCACCTCGGTCGCGCCCGCGTGGTCGCCTTCACCGTCAGCGCCATGTGCGCCGGGCTCGCCGGCGGGCTGATGGCCATGAACGTACGTCTCACGGCGCCGGGCGCGTTCACGATCACGCTCTCGCTGACGCTGCTGGCCGCCGTGGTCCTGGGCGGGCTCGGCAGCCTGACCGGAGCGCTCATCGGGGCCGGCGTACTCGCCTTCCTCCCTCACTTCGCCACCGATCTCGGGGAGTCGGCCGGGCTCAGTGCGACCCAGGCCGCGGAGGTCACCCCGGTCGTCTACGGGCTGGTGCTGATGCTCGTCATCCTCCTCGCTCCGGCGGGGATCGTCGGCAGCCTGCGCTCGTTCCTGGCGCGCTCATCTCTCACCTCATCTCTCGGGCAAACCAAGGAGAAGACAACATGAGAAACACTGCACGCAGAGCCGTACAGGTCGTCTGTGTCCTCACCACTGCCTCGCTCCTCGCGGCCTGTGGCGCGGGGAAGGAGCGGCCCTCCGAGGACGGGACGGCGGTCGGCGTCACCGACACCACCATCAAGGTCGGTGCGCACTTCCCGCTGACCGGACCGGCCGCGCCCGGCTACTCCGAGATCCCCTCCGGCCATCAGGCGTTCTACGAGTACGTCAACGACGCCGGCGGCGTCCACGGCCGCGAGATCGAGATGGTCGTCAAGGACGACGCCTACAACCCGACCAACACCAGCGCGGTCACCAACGACATGATCCTGCAGGACGAGATCTTCGCGATGGTCTCCGGCCTCGGCACCCCCACGCACCGTGCGGTCGTGCAGCGGCTCAACGACGACGGCATCCCCGACCTGTTCGTCTCCAGCGGATCGCTGCAGTGGGGCGAC
This sequence comes from Nocardioides sp. NPDC057767, assembly GCF_042798275.1. Taxonomy (NCBI): domain Bacteria; kingdom Bacillati; phylum Actinomycetota; class Actinomycetes; order Propionibacteriales; family Nocardioidaceae; genus Nocardioides; species Nocardioides sp. NPDC057767. Next base: position 13,550 of record NZ_JBHVKJ010000029.1, read on the forward strand.
GACCCGGCGACCTCGCCGATGACGTTCGGCTGGCAGCCGGACTACGAGATCGAGGGCAAGGTCATCGGCCAGTACGTCAAGGAGAACATGCCCGACGCCAAGGTCGGTCTCTTCCTGCAGGACGACGACTTCGGCGAGGACGGCGAGAAGGGCGCGCGGCAGTTCCTCGACGCCCAGATCGTCGACGTGCAGAAGTACACCCCGGGTGGGTCGACCGACTTCTCCCCGCAGATGTCCTCGTTCAAGTCCAAGGGCGTCGACCTGGTGATCGGCTTCAACACCCCCTCCTACACGGCGCTGAGCCAGATCGCCGCTCAGGGTGTCGGCTTCAAGTCGAAGTGGTTCTACTCGAACGTCGGCTCCGACCCGGCGCTCGTCGGCGGCCTGCTGGCCTCGATGACCAAGGGGAAGATCCCGGCCGAGCAGGGCGTGAAGCTGATGGACGGGATGCTGACGACCGAGTACATCCCCGGCGTCGACGCTCCTGACGACGAGTGGGTCAAGCTGTGGCAGAAGGTCTGGGACTCCTACTCCAAGAAGGGCACGGAGAAGCTGACCAACTACCGGATCTACGGCATGTCGCAGGCCTACACCCTCGTCCAGGCGCTGCAGGCCAACGGCAAGGACCTGACCCGGGAGTCGATCGTGGAGACGATCGAGAAGGAGGGCGCCTCCTTCGAAGGACCCGGGCTCGCGCCGTTCCGCTTCTCCGAGGACTCCCACATGGGCATCTCCGGGGTGAGCGTGGTCGAGATCAAGAACGGTGCGTCCGAGCCGCTCACGCCGGTCCTCGTCACCGACATCGGCGACGCCCCCATCGAGGAGGACGACAGCGCCGCCTCGGACGCTCCGCCCTCGTCGGGCATCCCGGAGTGATCCGTACTGATCAGTAGGTAGTCACACGTTCACGGATCGACCTCGGTACAGTGGTCAGCCAACCCAAATGCCACTGGAGGTGGTCGGTCCGTGAACGTACTCGCACCCGGGAGCGGGGTAGTTGTGACCGGAGCAGCCCGAGGGATCGGGAGAGCCCTGGCCACGCGGTTCGCCGCGGAAGGGTGTCGCGTCGTCGTGGCCGACATCGACGACGCCGAGCTCCGCTCGGTGGCCGACTCGATCGGCGCCCTTGCGGTCCCCGGTGACGCCGCCTCGGCCGCCGGCACCGCGGCGCTGGTGGACGCCGCCCGGGAGGAGCTCGGCAAGATCGACGCCTGGTACGGCAACGCGGGAGTCGAGCGCGGCCGCGGCCTCGAGGCCTCCGACCACGCCTGGCTGACCTCCTACGAGGTCAACGTCCTCGCCCACGTACGCGCAGCGCGGCTGCTGCTGCCGGAGTGGGTCGCCCGCGGTGCCGGTCGGTTCGTGGTCACCTCCTCCTCCGCGGGTCTCCTCACGCTGCTCGGCTCCCCGTCCTATGCGGCCACCGAGCACGCCGAGATCGCCTTCGCCGAGTGGCTCGCCGCCACCTACCGGCACCAGGGTGTCGTCGCTCAGGCGATCGTCGCGCGCAGCGTGAAGACGGCGATGCTCGAGCGTTCCTCCGGTCTCCCGGGTTTCCGCACGGCCGAGGGCGCCCTCACCGCCGAGGAGGTCGCCGACGCCGTCTGGGATGCCGGGCAGAGCTCGAAGTTCTGGATCTCGCTCGAGCCCGACGTGGCCGAGGAGTACGCCACGCGTGCCTCGGACGTCGACGCCTGGATCGACGACGTGAACCGTGTCCGGCAGGAGCTCGACCGGACCGACTAGTCTCGCGGACGTGGAACCTTTGGTCTCGACATGGCTCAGTGGGCTCGACGGCATCCCGACGCAGGCCCAGAACGTCAACCAGCAGCACTACGCGGCGAGCCTGATGAAGGTGCCCGTGGCGATCGCGGCCTATCGGTTGCGCGATCGTGGGCTGCTGTCTCTGGACGAGCCGATCGCGGTCCATCCCGACTTCGACTCAGCCGCCACCGGGGCGCGCTTCGAGATGGACCCGGCCGAGGACCAGGATCCCGAGACCTGGGAGGCGGTCGGCTCCGCGCTGCCGCTGGGTGATCTCGTACGTCGCTCCCTGACCGTCTCCGGCAACCTGGCCGTCAACCTGGTGCTCGAGCGGGTCGGGCTCGAGGAGGTCGCCGCGGTCCTCGCCGACGCCGGGGTCACGCCGATGACGACGATCGCGCGGGGGATCGAGGATGCACCCGCGCGCGAGGCGGGATTGCAGAACCTGGTCACCGCCAACGACATGGGCAAGCTGCTCACCAAGCTCGCCTCCGGCCGGTTGCTCTCGCCCGAGTCGACCGCAGAGCTCGAGGGGATCCTGGTCGCCCAGGAGTATCGCGACGCGATCCCGCTCGGCGTGCCCGAGGACGCGGTGGTCGGCAACAAGACCGGCTGGGTCGACGGCGTACGCCACGACATGGCGATCATCCGGCCCGCGCAGGGCCCTGCTCAGGTGATGGTCGTCCTCACGACCGGCCTGGACGACGACGAGTCGGAGTTCCGGATCAGCGAGGTCGCTCGCTATCTGTGGTCGACCCTGTGACGGTGCCTCGGGTCGTCGCGGTGCGCACGCAGCGCGTCCGGGTGCCGCTGCACACCCCGTTCGTGACCGCGCTGCGGCGTACGGAGTTCGCGGAGACGGTCGTGGCCACCGTCGAGGACTCCGACGGGTGCGTCGGGTGGGGTGAGGCGCCACAGGTCTGGAGGGTCACCGGCGACTCGCTCGCCGGGTCCGTCGCGGCGCTGGAGGGGCCGATCTCGGACGCGCTGGTCGGTGCCTCCGCCGATCTTTCGTCCGCCGGGCTGATCCAGGGGGCGGTCATCGGGAACCGGTCGGCCAAGATGGCCGCCGACATCGCGCTGCACGACCTCGTCGCCCGGCGAGCCGGGGTGTCCATGGTCGAGCACCTGGCCGGTGAACCGGGCATCCCAACGCACCTCACCACCGACATGACCCTCTCCGTCGGCACCCCCGCCGACCTGGCAGAGGCGGCAGCCGCCCGAGCCGGTGACGGGTTCACGACGCTCAAGATCAAGGTCGGAACGGACGCGGCAGGCGACGCCGGGCGCGTGCTCGCGGTGCGCGAGGCGGCCCCGGGCTGCGTACTCCGTCTCGACGCCAACACCGGCTGGCGCGCGGACGAGGCGGTGGCGGTGCTGACGACCCTGGCCGACCAGGGCGTCGAGCTGGAGTTCGTCGAGCAGCCGGTGGCCCGGCGTGACCTGGAGGCGATGGCGTACGTCCGTCGTCATCAGCCCTACACGATCCTCGCCGACGAGTCGGTCTTCGACCTCGAGGACCTCGTCGACGTGATCCGCGCGGGTGCGGCGGACGCGGTCAACGTCAAGCTGGCCAAGTGCGGCGGGATCACGCCCGCGATCGAGCTGCTGGAGGTGGCGGAGGGCCACGGTCTCGGCCGTCTCGTGGGCTGCATGATGGAGTCCCATCTCGGCATCGGCGCGGCCGCGGCCCTGGTCGCGGCGACCGGCATCCCCGGCGAGCAGGATCTCGACGCGGGCTGGTGGGCGAGGAGCTCTCCCTATGCCGGCGGGATCAGCTACGACGGCCCCCGCATCGTCTTCCCTGATCAGCCAGGCCTCGGCATCGAAGGAGTCCTCCCATGACCACCGTCAACCAGCCCACCTTCGTCGTCGCCGAGCCCGCCCCCGACGCCGAGCACGAGACCGAGGTCGTCCCCGGCGAGGAGGTCGTCGTCCTGAAGACGCAGGGGGAGTGGGCCTACGTCGTCGTCCCAGCCCACGCCTCCTCGAAGGACGAGCGCGGCTATCCCGGCTGGCTGCCGACGGCCGCCCTCGCCGCGCCCGTCGGCACCTTGCTCGCCAAGGCCCGCACCTACCTCGGCGTCCCCTACGTCTGGGGCGGCACCACCGACGCCGGCATCGACTGCTCGGGGCTGGTCTTCCGAGCGGCCGGGGCCATCGGCGTACGTCTCCCGCGAGACGCCCGCGATCAGGTCGTCGCGCTCGAGGCGATCGACCTCGACGACGTCACCGCCGGCGACCTCTACTTCTTCGCCCAGGAGCCCGGGGACAGGGTCACCCACGTGGCGATCGCCACCGCGCCTCCGGAGCCGGACGGCGCCCGCCCGATGATCCACGCCGACGGCGACAAGATGCTCGTCGTCGAGGAGCCGATGGCTCCGGACAGGCTCGCCACCCTGGTCAGCGCCGCCCGTCTGTGACAGCGGTGTGACTTATCAGCCGGCGCCGGTGAACTTCTCGCGCGCCAGAAGTGACAATTCGGCGTGGTGAGTTAACTTCGAACGTATGACTCGTACTGGGGCACTGAGTCCACACAGCCGCGATCTCGCGATCGGCACGATGGTCGGTGCGGCGGGAGAGACCGAGCTCGACGTACTCGTCGTCGGCGGAGGTGTGACCGGCGCCGGAGTGGCGCTGGACGCCGTCACCAGAGGCCTCAGCACGGGCCTGGTGGAGCAGCGCGACCTGGCCTCGGGAACGAGCTCGCGCAGCTCGAAGCTCGTCCACGGCGGGCTTCGCTACCTCGAGATGCTCGACTTCGAGCTGGTCCGCGAGGCGCTCCAGGAGCGCGGTCTGCTGCTCAACACCCTGGCCCCGCACCTGGTCCGGCCGGTGCCGTTCCTCTACCCGCTGACCAACCCAGTCTGGGAGCGCGCCTACATCGGCGCGGGCCTCGCGCTCTACGACGGGATGGCGAGCTTCGGCCCGCTCTCCGGGCTCGGCAACTCCGGCCTCCCGCGCCACCGCCACCTCACCCGTCGGGGCGTCGCCCGGATCGCCCCCGACTTCAACACCGACGCGATCACCGGCGCGATCCAGTACTACGACGCCCAGGTCGACGACGCCCGCCTGGTCATGACGATCGCCCGCACCGCCGCCTCCCACGGCGCCCACATCGCGACCCGGGTCCAGGTGACCGGGTTCCTGCGCGAGGGCGAGCGGGTCGTCGGCGTCCGTGCCCGCGACCTCGAGCACGACCAGGACCTGGTCATCCGGGCCAAGACCGTCGTCAACGCCGCCGGGGTGTGGACCGACGACATCCAGGCGATGGTCGGCGGCCGCGGCGCCCTGCACGTCAAGGCGTCCAAGGGCATCCACCTCGTCGTCCCACGCGACCGGATCCGCTCCGAGTCGGGCTTCATCGTCCGCACCGAGAAGTCGGTCCTCTTCGTCATCCCGTGGGGCCGCCACTGGATCATCGGCACCACCGACACCCCCTGGACCTACGACCTCGCTCACCCGGCGGCCTCCAAGACCGACATCGAGTACGTCCTCGAGCACGTCAACGCGATCCTGCGCGAGCCGCTCGACCTCGAGGACGTCGAGGGCGTGTACGCCGGGCTCCGCCCGCTCCTCACCGGCGAGTCCGACCAGACCGCCGGCCTCAGCCGCGAGCACACCGTGGTCACCCCGCTGCCCGGGCTGGTGCTGATCGCCGGCGGCAAGCTGACCACCTATCGGGTGATGGCGCGCGACGCCGTCGACGCGGCGGCCCACTCGCTCGGCACCACCACCAACATGACCCTGCGCGACTCGATCACCGACAAGGTGCGGCTGGTCGGAGCCGAGGGCTTCGAGACCCGCTCGAACCAGCGCGTCCTGCTCGCCCGCCGCTCCGGCCTCCACGTCGCCCGGATCGACCACCTCCTGGGCCGTCACGGCGGCCTGATCGACGACGTGCTCGACCTCATCCAGGAGCGCCGCCCCCTCGCCCTGCCCCTCGAAGGCGCCGAGGACTACCTCGCCGCCGAGGTCGTCTACGCCGTCACCCACGAGGGCGCCCGTCACCTCGACGACGTGCTCGAGCGCCGCACCAGGATCTCGATGGAGACCTTCGACCGCGGCGTACGCGCTGCTCCGGCCGTCGCCAAGATCATGGCCGACGAGCTCGGCTGGGACGAGCAGCGCGCCAAGGAGGAGGTCGACCACTACCTGCGCCGCATCGAGGCCGAGCGTCTCTCCCAGCTCCAGGTCACCGACGAGGAGGCCGACCGCGCCCGGCACGAGGTGGAGGTCTGAGCCTGCGACCCTGCGACGAAGGAGCAGGGTCGCAACGCGAAGAGATCGAGCGAGCGTGCGGCTGAGCTTGCGAAGCCGCATCCGCGGGTCGAGATCAATTCAAGGCGAGCCGAATTGCCGTGGCGGACCAAGCGGTTGACGTAGCACTCTGACGCCATGTTCCTGGTCGCAGATCCCCCCGAGCCGCTGGCCACCGAAGATTTCGTGCTCGCCCCGCTGCGTCCCGAGCTGCTCGACCTGGACACCGAGGCCTACCTGGCCAGCCCGGACGTCATCCGCGACCACAGCTGTGGCCGGTGGCCGCTGGAGGGCTTCGGCACCGAGGACAACCTTCCGCTGGTGATCCGGCACTGGTCCGACCACCAGGCGAAACGCGCCTTCACCTACCTCTTCCTCGACCCCGAGGGCACCTCCTCGCTCGGCTGCCTCTACGTGCAGCCGCTGTACCCCTACCTGGAGGCGATGGGGGCCGACGCCCAGACCCTCCTCCGGTACGCAGGTGGCTCCACCGCCCGGGTCAGCTACTGGCTCCGCCAGGACCGTGCGCCCGGGCTCGGCGCGTCGGTCGCCGAGCGGCTCGACGAGTGGCTGCGTACGAAGTGGCCGTTGGACGCCTATGTCTACCGGGCAACCCCCGCGGAGCAATGCACCGTGCACGCCCTCGACAGGCTGCCCCTGGACCGTGTCGTCATCGACCTTCCGGCCGAGCAGCACGACTATCTGTGGTGGGCCGCGGAGGTATGTCGAGCCAGTTGACGTCTGCCAGCCAGCTTCGCGTAGTAACGGTTCGGATAGACGTGGCGCGGGTTATGGGATCGGTGGGTGACCGTATTGCTACGCGCTGGTAACAGATCTTGAGAACGGTCCAGGGCGCGTTGGACATGTCGGTAGGGATCGGACCCAACACGACCCGACGCGTTGGGGTAGATAAGGACAATGGCGAGTTTGTTGTGTTTGATGAGACACATCCTGGCAAAGCTGAGTTTCATGGGCACGTGCGTTCGTGGGCCGAGTTGAACCAACAGATGCAGAACGCCCTCATTCGCGGTGGCTTGGCCAACAGAAAGGGGAAGATGCTGTGAGTCTGCAGTTCTCTCAACCGGGGCCTTCGGACCGCCAAGAGCTTGAGCACGCAGAGCAAGCCAGGGACCTCTCGCGACTGCGCGAGGCGATCGTGGCAGTCGCACTTGGGGATTCGGACAGGCGGTGGGTTGACCAGAAGCTACTCGCGCTGACCTTCGATCAAGACGGGTCGGTCAGGGCTGTCGCGGCTCTTGGCTTGGGGCATGTGGCGCGGGTGCACGGCTCGATCGATCGTGCGGCGGTCATTCCCAGGTTGAACGCCTTGCAAGCAGACCCGGTAGCGGCAGGCAACGCTGAGAACGCGCTCGACGACATTGCGATGTTCACCCAATCGGAGTGAGGGACGTAACGGCCTGGCCCTTGTTCCTAGACACGCCGAACCTAGGACCTGCTGGGGAAGCGAGATGGTCCGGAACTGTGTCCTGCGGAAACGATTCAACGGGGTTTCGTCGGCAGGCCGTCGACTTGTACGAGTCCATTCCGGGTGCGACGTTGAAGTACATCGCGGCAGCCCCATGGAACCCTGGCCTACTGCGTCGAGGACCTGGGACGGGCAAGAAGACAGCCGGCGATGGCCCCGCCAGGACGACCGGCGCCCGGCCGGGCCAGCGGCAATCGAAGCGCTCGACCTGGGATGAGTCGCCGGAGGAGAAGGTCGCCCGCCTCGAGGCCGAAGTCGCCGAGGAGCGGGGTGGCGTCCTCAATACCGCCTACCCTGTGGTGGGTCATGACGATGGGCTTCCGTGTGTTCTTTCGGCCTGGAACTCCTACCGCTGGGCAGCGGGAGGAAGCGACGGCACTTGTCGTCGAGGACGACCCGTTCGCAGTCACGATCGCTGCTTGTGGGGTATTGGCCGCTGCCGCGGGTTCCGAGTTCTGCATCGAGGGCTTCGGTCGAAAACAGTGGTCCGTCGATGTGGCGTACGATCTCTCCACCTTCCTCGAGGCCACCCCGGATCTGATGGCGTCTGTCCGGGAGGGTCAAGTCGGGGAGGTCGACCTCTATGGGCAGGGAGTCGAGTGCCGGTTGAGCTTCGGCGGTGGTGATCCGGTTGAGGTTCGTTGTGTCTCGCAGTCCGGATGGCAACCTGCCCCCGAGCACGAGGTCGAACACGTTGCGCGTGAAGAGTTGATCAGGATGCTGACTGACCTAGCCCGAGAAACGGCCCAAGCACTTGCTGTGGTTGCGCCAAGCCTTGCATGGCGAGAGCCGTTCAGGGCATGGAACGAAGGGATAGTGTGAACGGCATGCCGTCCGAGTTGAGGTGCTCAGTTCGTCCTCCTGGTTACCTTCCTTGTGACCCCAGAGACATGTAACGGAGCCTCCATGAAACCCAGGGCTAATCAGTGTTGGGGAAGGAGAGGGGATCAACCTCACGAGAGGCGGAACGATCGTCGACGGGCACCACAGGTGGGGCGAGCTGATACGTCGTGTTGGTGATGGCCGGATCGACCCGGACACCCCAATTACCGTCTGGGGGATCGAGTAGCCATGCCGCTGATCGACTCGACAGACCCGGACTTCAAGGTGTGCCAGCTCGACTTCGGGGTGCTGATGGAGTTGCAGCGGGACGCTGAGGAGCGTGGCTGGGGCACGCGGTGGTCATCGGCTGACGCGTTGCGCAGTCAGGTCAAGGAGGACCACGTGCTCCTGCAGTCGTTCATGCGTGAGCAACGCGGCGGAGGTGCCCACGTCTATCGATGCTTGGTTCTGTTCACTACTGCTGCAGGTGAATCAGCAGGTGGCGTCGCAACCATTGACGTTGACCCTGCTCGCTACGAACAACTCCCGCGGATCGATCGAGATCCGGATGTCAGGGCGGCATATGTCAGGATCTTCCGCTTGGCCATGGGCCGGATTGAGAGAATCTCCAAGAATTGAGCCGGGCAACCGGAGGCGGCCATTGGCGCTGTCTTCCGGCAGAACCGGGGCCTGATCGGCTGTCGTGGCGTAGATATGCCGACCAAGGTGGTTCGCACTTATCGTGGGCGCGACTACACAATGACCGTCGACGGTGGTCGCATCGTGCAGTTCTTCCCGCATTAGGAGAAGCTATGATTGAGATCCGTTCATTTGTTCGCTTGCCGAACGGCGGCGCCATTCTTGCCGAGGAATGGATTCGGGACGCCGCGGGTGGCGATGAAGTCGACCTGGTCTCGATCGAGGGCTACATTGAACTGGTTGTCCAGGGTGAGCAGGTTCTCGGCGCCAACCATTGGGATTACCTTTACTTGCTCTGGGCAGATCTGGCCGCGGCCGTTGAGAATTTGAGGTCGACAGGTGACGGTGCTCTGCAGTTTTCGGATCAGCCACTCGAGTTGGGCATGCAGCGTGTTTCTGAAGGAGTTGAGTTGCGACTCAATGACTCGAGTTACGGCTCACCGGTCATAGTGAACGAAGCGCAGTTCGTGCAGGCTTGCCGTTCTCGGGGGGCAGCCTTCCTTGACGGGCTCGGCTTGGTCGCTCCTAGTCGCATGCCTGTTCTGAGAGAGATCCTTGGACAGTTGCGTCGAGACCCGGCGGAGAACCTGCTTGCGTCCGTGGACTGGCGACAGAGGTTGAGCAGCAAGCAGGTCGCCGCCGTTGAGATGGCGATTCGAGCTACTGGTGTCCAGGGCTCAGGCGATCGCGTAGAGAAGGTCGTTGACCTCCTGGCGGGAGTCGCCGGGGGTTTTGACAGCTGGGTTGCGTTGGCGATCGAAGAGCTGTCCTCGGCGCGATGAGTGGCCGGGTGTGCGGGGGCATGGCGATGCGGTCGTTGGCGATCAGGCAGACCACTTCGACGACGTTCGTCGCACCCACCTTCGTGGACCGCACGGCTGCGCCCGAAACGCGGGAAGGACTGCTGCACGGATAGGTGAAGCGCCCCAGGTTCTCTGCCGCTCCTATACGGGTTGCGGCTCTCGGTTGAGGCCCGTTCGACCTGTCCAGCGGCCGGCGGTGGGCGGCCGCCCACGCGAGTGATCCCTGCGCCTACTTTGCCGGGCTGCGGGGTCCTCCCGCACCGGGTTGCTTCCTGATGATGTGATCGGTCAGGTTGCGAAGCCTGACGTGCCAAGTCGCGTAGGTGCGCGGGTCGGCTGGACCCGTCAGTGACGGTTCGATCGGCCAGTTAGTGGGACGCATGTCTGGCTTCCGAGACGCCGGTCACATACTCTCGGTACATGAGCGCATCCAACCCGACTTCTTCCGGCGGCCCGATCGTCGAGGGCCCGCTCGATCCCGAGCACGACGCCACGGCGTCCCTGGCCCTCGAGCCTGACTACGTCTCCCGCCTGACCGGCCGTGTCGTGGCGACCACCGGGGAGTCCCGAGAGGTCATCAGTCCGCTCAACGGGGCGCCGCTGGCGCACATCCCGCAGTCGAGCGACGACGATGTCGCGGCCGCCTTCGCCAAGGCGCGGGTGGCGCAGGAGAAGTGGGCGGCGACGCCAGTCGCCGAGCGCGAGCGCATCCTGATCAGGCTGCACGACCTCGTCCTCGACCGGCAGGACGAGATCCTCGACCTGATCGTGCTGGAGTCGGGCAAGGCCCGCAAGCACGCCTTCGACGAGCCGCTGCACATCGCGCTGACCGCTCGCTACTACGGGCGCAGGAGCAGCAAGATCCTCGACACCGAGCGCAAGCTCGGCGTCATCCCGATGCTCACCCGGGTCGAGCTCAACCACGTCCCGAAGGGTGTCGTCGGCATCATCAGCCCGTGGAACTACCCGTTCACGATGGCGCTGTGCGACGGCCTGGCCGCGATCGCCGCCGGCAACGCGGTGGTCATCAAGCCCGACTCGCAGACCATGCTCAGTGCGCTCCTCGGTGCCGAGTTGCTCGAGGAGGCCGGCCTCCCGGAGAACCTGTGGACCGTCGTCGCCGGACCGGGCTCGAAGGTCGGCACCAGCATCATCCAGCGGGCCGACTACGTCTGCTTCACCGGCTCGACCAACACCGGCAAGATCGTCGCCAAGCAGGCCGCGGAGCGACTGATCGGCGCCAGCCTGGAGCTCGGCGGCAAGAACCCGATGCTGATCCTGAAGGACGCCGACATCGAGAAGGCGGCCGAGGGTGCGACCCGCGCGGTCTTCTCCAACTCCGGCCAGCTGTGCGTGAGCGTCGAGCGGCTCTTCGTCGACGACCAGGTCTACGACCGGTTCGTGGAGCGCTTCGTCGCCCGCACCCAGGCGATGACCCTCGGTGCCACCCTCGGGTGGGAGAACGACATGGGCACCCTGATCTCGCAGGCGCAGGTCGACACCGCGACCGCCCACGTCGAGGACGCCGTCTCCAAGGGCGCGCGTGTGCTCGCCGGCGGCAAGGCCCGCCCCGACCTGGCGCCGTTCTTCTTCGAGCCGACCATCCTCGAGGGCGTCACCCCGGAGATGACCTGCTTCGGCAACGAGACCTTCGGTCCGGTCGTCTCGATCTACCGCTTCCACAGCGAGGAGGAGGCGATCGAGCGCGCGAACGACGGCGAGTACGGCCTCAACGGCTCGATCTACAGCCGCGACACCGCCCGCGCCCGTCGCATCGCCCGCCAGATCAAGTGCGGCACGATCAACATCAACGAGGCCTTCGGCGCCACCTTCGCGAGCATCGACGCCCCCATGGGCGGCATGCGCGAGTCCGGCCAGGGTCGTCGCCAGGGCGTCGAGGGCATCCTCCGCTACACCGAGACCCAGTCGGTCGCCTCGCAGGCCGTGCTGCGCTTCGCGCCGCAGTTCGGGATGAGCGACCAGGCGTACGCCAAGTTCATGACCGCCTCGCTGCGGGTGCTGAAGTCGCTGGGCCGCGCATGACCCACTACGACGTACTCATCATCGGGTCGGGTTTCGGGGGATCGGTCAGTGCGCTGCGCCTGACCGAGAAGGGCTACAAGGTCGGTGTGCTCGAGGCGGGTCGGCGCTTCGCCGACGACGAGTTGCCCGACACCTCCTTCGACCTGCGCAAGTACCTCTGGGCGCCGGCGATCGGCTGCTACGGCATCCAGCGCATCGACATGGTCAAGGACGCCGTGATCATGGCCGGTGCCGGGGTCGGCGGCGGGTCGCTGGTCTACGCGAACACGCTCTACGAGCCGCTCGACCCGTTCTACGAGGACCCTTCCTGGAGCCACATCACCAACTGGAAGGACGAGCTCGCCCCCTACTACGAGCAGGCCAAGCGGATGCTCGGCGTCAACCTCTACCCCCACATGACCCCAGCCGACGAGGTCATGCAGAAGGTCGCGGCCGAGGCCGGACGCGGTGACACCTTCCACAAGGCGCCGGTCGGCGTCTTCTTCGGAGGCCCGGGCCACGTGCCCGGGCAGGAGGTCGCGGACCCCTACTTCGGAGGGGAGGGTCCCGACCGGCGTACCTGCACGAACTGTGGCGAGTGCATGACCGGCTGCCGCCACAACGCGAAGAACACCCTGGTCAAGAACTACCTCTACCTGGCCGAGAAGAACGGCGCCGAGGTGCACCCGCTGACCACGGTCACCCGCGTCTACCCGGCCAAGACCGGAACCGGGTACGTCGTCGAGACCCGTTCCACCAAGGCCAAGCTCGGCCTGGGCCGGACGAAGCGGTTCACCGCCGACCAGGTGATCTTCTCGGCGGCCTCGCTCGGCACCCAGAAGCTGCTCCACAAGCTCAAGCGCACCGGCGATCTGTCGCAGATCTCCGACCGTCTCGGCGAGCTGACCCGCACCAACTCCGAGTCGATCCTCGGTGCGATCGCGCCGGACAACGCCATCGACTACACCGAGGGCGTGGCGATCACCTCCTCGTGGCACCCCGACGAGCACACCCACATCGAGCCGGTCCGCTACGGCCACGGCAGCAACGCGATCGCGGCCATGCAGACGGTGCTCACCGAAGGTGGTCCCCGGCGGTTCCAGCGCTGGCTCAAGGAGATGTGGCTGCAGCGGCGCTCGCTGCGTACGTTCTACGACTTCAAGCACTGGTCCGAGCGCACCGTCATCGCGCTGGTCATGCAGGCGCTCGACAACTCGATCACGACCTTCCCGAAGCGCACGGTCTTCGGGTGGCGGATGTCGTCGAAGCAGGGCCACGGCAAGCCCAACCCGACCTGGATCCCCGCCGGCCTCGACGCCGTGCGGAAGATGGCCGGGGTGATGAGCAGGGGTGAGAAGCCGGGCTATGCGGGCGGCACGATCGGGGAGCCGTTCAACAAGCCGATGACGGCCCACTTCATCGGCGGCTGCACCATCGGCGACTCGGTGGAGACCGGTGTCATCGATCCCTACCAGCGGCTCTACGGCTACACCGGTCTGCACGTCGTCGACGGTTCCGCGATCTCCGCCAACCTGGGCGTGAACCCGTCGCTGACGATCACCGCGCAGGCCGAGCGGGCGATGGCGTTCTGGCCCAACAAGGACCAGGCCGACCCGCGCCCGGAGCTGGGTGCGGGTTACACCCGGATCCAGCCGGTCCGGCCGGCCTCGCCGGCGGTGCCCGCCACCGCTCCGGCGGCGCTGCAGCTGCCCATCGTTGACGTTCGGTGACCAGACTGTTGCCGTAGTGATACCGCGGCGCACGAAGTTTCTGGCAGGAAGTTTTTGGTTGACCCGTAACCGTGGTTAAGAGGGTTCGTTGGAGTGATCAGACCCGGGATTGCTCCCTCCCTAATACATGCCGGGTCTTCAGTCCGGGACAGTGATGCCTCGGGCAATCAGGGCCCGACCACCTCCCTCCCCGGTCGGGCCCTGGTGCATTTCACGGACGAAGCGACCCGTCGTTAGGATTCGTGCATGACGCAGGCTCCTGGGGCGGAAGAGCACGATCTGGTTCTCGTGGTGGACTTCGGCGCGCAGTATGCGCAGCTGATCGCACGCCGCGTTCGTGAGGCGAAGGTCTACTCCGAGATCGTGCCCCACTCGATGCCGGTCGAGGAGATGCTCGCCAAGAACCCGAAGGCGATCATCCTCTCCGGCGGTCCCTCGAGCGTGTACGCCGAGGGCGCCCCCGCCATCGACAACAGCCTGTTCACCGCGGGCACCCCGGTCTTCGGGATGTGCTACGGATTCCAGCTGATGGCCCAGGGTCTGGGCGGCACCGTCGACGACAACGGCGCCCGGGAGTACGGCCGGACCCCCGTCACCGTCGGCGTCCCCGGCACCCTGCTCCGGGACATGCCGCCGGCCCACAACGTCTGGATGTCGCACGGCGACTCGGTCTCCGAGGCGCCCGAGGGCTTCACCGTGCTCGCGAGCACGGCCGACACCCCGGTCGCGGCCTTCGAGAACGTCGACAAGCAGCTGGCGGGCGTGCAGTGGCACCCCGAGGTGCTCCACTCCGAGCACGGGCAGCAGGTCCTCGAGCACTTCCTGTGGGACATCGCGCAGTGCCGTCAGACCTGGACGATCGGCAACATCGCCGAGGACCAGATCGAGCGGGTCCGCCAGCAGATCGGCGACCACCGCGCGATCTGCGCGCTCTCCGGCGGCGTCGACTCCGCGGTCGCGGCCGCCATCGTCGCCAAGGCGATCGGTGAACGGCTGACCTGCGTCTACGTCGACCACGGCCTGATGCGGAAGAACGAGTCGGTCGCGATCGAGAAGGCGTTCCGGGAGTCGACCGGCGCCGAGCTGAAGATCGTCGACGCCGAGAAGGAGTTCCTCGACGCGCTCGCCGGGGTCACCGACCCGGAGGAGAAGCGCAAGATCATCGGGCGAGAGTTCATCCGCTGCTTCGAGCGTGCCGAGGTCGAGATCCTGGGCGACTCCGACGAGAAGGTCGCCTTCCTCGTCCAGGGCACGCTCTACCCCGACGTCGTCGAGTCCGGGGGCGGCGCCGGCACCTCCAACATCAAGTCCCACCACAACGTCGGCGGCCTCCCCGAGGACCTCGAGTTCGAGCTGGTCGAGCCGCTGCGTGAGCTCTTCAAGGACGAGGTGCGCGCCGTCGGCTCCCAGCTCGGCCTGCCCGACGAGATCGTCCAGCGCCAGCCGTTCCCCGGCCCCGGCCTGGGCATCCGCATCATCGGCGAGGTCACCAAGGAGCGGCTCGACATTCTGCGTGAGGCCGACGCGATCGCCCGCGAGGAGATGACCCGCGCCGGCCTCGACCGCGACATCTGGCAGATGCCGGTCGTGCTGCTCGCCGACGTCCGCTCCGTCGGCGTCCAGGGCGACGGCCGCACCTACGGCCACCCCGTCGTGCTCCGCCCGGTCACCTCCGAGGACGCGATGACCGCCGACTGGGCCCGGCTGCCCTACGACGTCATGGAGCGCATCTCCACCCGGATCACCAACGAGGTGAGCGAGATCAACCGGGTCACCGTCGACATCACCTCGAAGCCGCCGGGCACCATCGAGTGGGAATGAGTCGTCGAGCGGTCCCGGCCGTGGACAATGTCGTCCATGACTGAGCCGGACCTCGCTCGACGACTCCTCGACGCCCATGTCGCCCACGAGATGGCGGCGATCCGTGGCGTACGTTTCCTCGATCTCGTCACCGGCGAGATCGACTTCGCGCTGCGCGCTGCCAGTGACCTGACGCTCGACCAGGTGATGCCGCGTGACCTGATCAAGGAGGTCGCGCTCAAGTACGTCAGCACCTTCCGGCTCCCGGGCGCGATCCCGGAGATCGCCGGGGCGCTCGCGACGCGGCTGAGGGCGCACCCCGCCAACGACACCCAGCTGGGCAAGGTGGTCAGCCGGCCGCGGATCGCGGAGCTGGTCGAGGCCCTCGTCGAGATGCGTACGCTGCGCCAGCAGGTCCTACGCAGCCTGGCCGAGAACTCCGGGATCCAGGCCGGCGTCGGCACCTTGATGCGCGGCACCGCCCGGGGCGCCGTCGACACCGGACGTCGGCTCGCCGACAACCTCCCGGGAGGTGCCTTCGGCTTCTCGATCGCCGAACGCGTCGCCGGCCGGATGGCGGACACGGTCAAGGGCACCCCGGTCGGCGCGGCTGTCGACCAGAGCGCCCGCGAGCTCGCGGAGCGGGGAGCCGGGGCGCTCCTCGGCTATCTGTCCGACACCGCCGCCAGCTCGGTGACCGACGAGGAGGTGCACGACGCGCTGCTGGAGGTCTGGGACGCGCTCGCGACCCGTCCGGTGCGCGAGCTCGCCGACCTGATCGACGACGAGCAGCTGGTCGCACTCTTCGTCGGGCTCTACCAGGTCTGGCTCGACGTCCGGGACTCCGACTACCTGCAGGCCCTGGTCGACACGGGGGTCGACTTCTTCTTCGACACCTACGGGAGCTTCACCCTCGACCGGCTCCTGGAGGAGTGGGGCCTGGGTCGTGACGACCTGATCGAGGAGGCCCTCCGCTTCGGGCCGCCGGTCATCGAGGCGCTCGCCGAGGCCGGCGTCCTCGAGCAGCTGGTCCGTCGTCGGCTGACGAGCTTCTACGAGTCGCCGGAGGCTCGGGCTCTTCTGGGGTGACGCGCGGCGCGGCAATTTCCCGCCATGGCGGGGATCTGCTGGCCTCTTGAGGTCGAGTCGATGTCATTTCCCCGCCATGGCGGGGATCTGCTGGCTCACCTACGCCGAATCACTGTCACTCTCCCACCATGGCGGGAAAGTGCGGCGCCTGCGGGAGTTCACAGTCGCTCGCGAGGGTACCGGGACGGTGAACAAGCTCGAAGGAGGCACGAGATGGCCGAGACGATCGTCGACGACAGGCTCTGGGAGAACTTTCACCGCGCGGTGAACATGACCTCGCGCGACCTGCGGAAGTGGCTCGCCGTGCAGGGTGCGGGGGAGACGACCGAGACCGAGCCGGACCGGGCCGGGAGCGCGCTCGGTCACCGGGTGGCCGACATCCTCGGCAAGCGTCGGGCCGATGTGACTCCGGACGACGTGGACGTGATGCGGCGCGTCGTCGACAAGGTCACCGACCTGCGCGGCGGGGACACCGGCCAGTGGGAGCCGACCGCGGGCGACGCGCACTGGCGCCGCCGGCTGATGAACGTCGGACACGACCCGCTGGGTTCGTGAGTCTCGTGAGCGCCGCGGAGTGGGTGCCGCAGTCGCCGACCCTGACCGACCTGCGCAGCGCCGTCCAGGAGTGCCGCGGCTGCGAGCTCTATCGTGACGCCACCCAGGGCGTGATGGGCGAGGGCCCCACGCCCGCCCCGTTGATGCTGCTCGGTGAGCAGCCGGGTGATCGGGAGGACCGCGAGGGCGAGCCGTTCGTCGGTCCGGCGGGCGGCATCCTCCACGAGGCGCTCGCGGATGCCGGGATCGATCCGGAGGCGACGTACACGACGAACGTGGTCAAGCACTTCCGCCACCGCCTCTCGGGCAAGCGCCGCATCCACCAGTCGCCCACCAGCAAGCAGGTCGGCGCCTGTGCGCCGTGGCTGGCCGCAGAGCTGGACCTGGTACGTCCCGCCGGCGTCGTCCTGCTCGGCGGCACCGCCGGCAAGGCACTGTTCGGCTCGTCCTTCCGCGTCGGCGAGGCCCGCGGTCACCTCCTCGAGTGGCCCGAGGCCATCGCATCGGCGACCCTCGACCCGTGGGTCCTCGCGACGACCCACCCCTCGGCCGTCCTCCGCGCGGAGGACGAGCGGCAGGCGACGTACGACGGTCTGGTCGCCGATCTGAAGGTCGCCGCCGCGGCCCTGAAGAAATGACCGCCGAAAAATAGCGAAAGGCGATGTCGAGATCGCCGGTGCACGCTCGACGCGTGGGTAAGAGCATCACCACCCACGTCTGAGGAGATCGAGATGAGCACGTACGCACAACGAGCCGGCTGGGTCATCACCGTCCTGGTCACCCTGTTCCTCGGCTTCGACATCGTGACGCACCTGCTGCGGGTCGAACCGGTCATGGACTTCAACGACAAGATCGGCGCGCCGGGCTGGTTCCCGGTGGTCTGCGGTGTCGTCCTCGGCCTGTCGCTGGTCGCGTACCACGTGCCGGCCACCCGGGCCATGGGGACGGTCCTGATCACCGCCTACCTCGGCGGCGCGGTCACCGTGAACCTGGTCTTCGGGCAGCCCGCCTTCAACACCGTCTTCGCCATCGCCACCGCCGTCCTCGTCTGGGCCGGTGCCTGGCCGCGCGACGAGCGGCTGCGCGGCCTGGTTGCCGCCTGAGGTAGGCGGCCCCGTCGGGGTAGTCCGGGAGCGAACTGCCCATTACTCGCCAGTAAATGGGCAGTTCGCTCCCGGACTACCCCCCCTCAACCACGAGGCGCCCTAGCGGCGCAGGCGGGTGAAGGCACCGAGGACGGTGCGCTCGGAGAGCACGAGGTAGTCCTGCAGCTCGGCCGCGGCCGCGGGGCCGCCCTGCTCGAGGAAGGTCTCGAGCAGGGCGCGGTTGCGGGTGACGAAGGGGGCGTGCAGGGCTTCGGGGTTGTCGATCTCCAGGAACGCGAGCCGCAGCTCGGCGGCGATGTCGCGGAAGAGCCGCTCCAGGCGCGGGCTGTCGGCGAGGGCGACGATGGCGTCGTGGAACGCCATGTTGGCGGTGCCGACGGTGCGCCAGTCGCGTGCTTCGAGGCTGGCCTCGCCCAGTTCCACCGCCTCGCGCATCGCGGCCACCGCCGGGTGCAGCGGGGAACCCGCGGCCAGGGCGGCCGGCTCGACGTAGCGGCGCGCGCGGTAGATGTCGACGACGTCCGCCACGCCGGGGGAGGCGACCGAGACCCCGCGGTGGGGGATGTGCTCGATGAGCCCCTGCTCCGCGAGCACCCGGAACGCCTCGCGGAGCGTGTTGCGCGAGACGCCGAGCTTCTCGGCGAGGGAGATCTCCGACAGCCGGGTGCCGGGCGCGAACTCGCCGTCGATGATCCGCCGGCGCAGGGCGTTCGTCAGGGTGTCCTCGGCATCGGGCATGACCGCATCCTAGGGGAGTTGCATCCGCGGACAATCGAAACACGATTTTAACGGACCCAACTATCATTGTTGAACAATCGATGTCATCCTGTACTACACAGAGAATGTGGTCCCGACCACATAGCCCGTTGATGGCAGGAGTCCCCCATGACTGACACGACCAGCGCCGAGCGCGCGAAGAGCTTCGCCCGCTCACGCCGAGGACCGATCCTCGGCGCCATCTTCTTGATGGCCACCTCGGCCATCGGCCCCGGCTTCATCACCCAGACCGCGACGTTCACCGCCCAGCTCGGGGCTGCGTTCGCGTTCGCGATCCTGGCCTCGATCCTGATCGACTTCGCGCTGCAGATGAACGTGTGGCGGATGATCACCGTCGCCGGCAAGCGGGCCGGGGACCTGGCCAACGAGGCGGTGCCGTTCTCGGGGCACGTGCTGGCGACGCTGATCGTGATCGGTGGCCTGGCGTTCAACATCGGCAACATCGCCGGCGCCGGGCTCGGCCTGAACGCCCTCCTCGGCATCGACCCGAAGATCGGCGGCCTGCTCTCGGCGCTGCTCGCGATCGGCATCTTCATGTACAAGCGGGCCGGTCGGGTCGTCGACATCGTGGTGCTCGCGCTCGGGATGACGATGATCGCGCTCACCCTCTTCGTCGCGATCGCGTCGCAGCCTCCTGTCGGCGACGCGCTGCGCCAGACCTTCGTGCCCGACACCCTCAACTTCGCCACGATCACCACGATCGTGGGCGGCACCGTCGGTGGCTACATCACCTACGCGGGCGCCCACCGCTACCTCGACTCCGGCCTCGTCGGCGCCGAGCACGTGCCGGCCGTCCACCGTGCCTCGATGAGCGGCATCCTCGTCACCGGGATCATGCGCTACGTACTCTTCCTGGCGATCCTCGGCGTCGTCGCCTCCGGTGTCACCCTCGACTTCTCGAGCCAGGCGGCCAACCCGGCCGGTCAGGCCTTCGGGGCCGTGCTCGGCGACGCGGGCATCCGCATCTTCGGTGCGATCTTCTGGGCCGCGGCGATCACGTCGGTCATCGGCGCCGCCTACACCTCGGCCACCTTCATCTCGACCTTCTCCAAGAAGCTGGGATCGGGGTGGCCGCTGCAGGTCGCGACGGTCGCCTTCATCCTGGTCTCCCTCGTCCTCTACCTGCTGATCGGTGCGGCGCCCGCGGCCATCCTGGTCTTCGTCGGCGGCTTCAACGGCCTGATCCTCCCGATCGGCATGACGATCTTCATGTACATCGGCTGGTTCCGTCAGCGTGACGTCCTGCACGGCTACCGCTACCCGGTGTGGCTGCTGGCCCTGGGGACGCTCGCGACCCTGCTCAGCTGGTACATGGGCATCGTCTCGATCGGCCCGATCTTCGCCTTCATCGGCATTGGAGCGTGACACACATGGCAACCATCGACCTGAACTCCGACCTCGGCGAGAACGCCCCCGACCGGGTGGTCGCCGACGACGAGGCCATGCTCGGCATCGTCTCGAGCGCCAACGTCGCCTGCGGGTTCCACGCGGGCACCCCGGAAGGGATCCGTACGACGCTGGCCGATGCCGTGGCGAACGGCGTCACGATCGGCGCGCACCCGGCATATCGCGACTACGAAGGCTTCGGGCGTCGCGCCATGGACATCGAGTCGGCGACGCTGCAGGCGCACGTGGAGTACCAGCTCGGCGCCCTGATCAGCCTGACCACGGCGGTCGGCGGCGCGGTCCGCTACGTGAAGCCCCACGGCGCGCTCTACAACACGATCGCCCGCGACGATCGGCAGGCGCGCAGCGTGGTCGCCGCGGTCAAGGCGATCGACCCGTCCCTCGTGCTGCTCGGGCTCGCCGGCGGCGTCGTGCTCGACGTGGCCGAGAAGGCCGGCCTCGTGACGGCTGCGGAGGCCTTCGCCGACCGCGCCTACACGCCGGGTGGCGAGCTCGTCTCGCGCGCCGAGCCGGGTGCGGTCCTGCACGACGCCGAGGCGGTCGCCGCCCGGATGCTGCGGCTCGCCCGCGAAGGTGTCGTCGAGGCGATCGACGGCACCGACGTGGCCGTACGCGCCGACTCGATCTGCGTGCACGGCGACAGTGACGGGGCCATCCGGATGGCCGCGGCCACCCGGGCCCTGCTCGAGGCAGAGGGCATCGTCATCGCCCCGTTCGCGGGGACCGTGGCATGACCGCGAGCGCCACCCAGCTCGAGGAGGCGCGCGCCGCGCGCGCCTCCTACCGAGCCGGCGAGGTCGCACCCACGAGCGGCGTCGCCCACGGCCTGGTGCAGGCGAACCTCATCTCCGTTCCGGCCGACTGGGCCTTCGAGGTGCTGCTCTTCGCGCAGCGCAACCCGAAGCCGTGCCCGGTGCTCGAGGTGCTCGACCCGGGCGCCTACGAGTCGTCCCTGGCGCCCGGCTCCGACCTGCGCACCGACATCCCGGCGTACCGGATCTGGCGGGATGGCGAGCTGACCGAGGAGGTCACGGACGCGGGTGCTGCCTGGGAGGAGCATCCCGACCTGGTCTCGTTCCTGATCGGCTGCAGCTTCACCTTCGAGGCGGGCCTGGCCGACGCCGGGATCCCGATCCGTCACCAGGAGCTCGGCCGCAACGTGCCGATGTACCGCACCTCCCGCGCGTGCGCGCCCGCCGGGCGCCTGCGAGGCGACATGGTGGTCTCGATGCGCCCGATCCCCGCCGACCGGGTCGCCGATGCCGTACGCATCTCCGGGCGCTATCCGGCGGTGCACGGTGCGCCCGTGCATGTCGGCGACCCGGCCTCGCTCGGCATCGCCGACCTGGCCGCTCCCGAGTTCGGCGACCCGCCCGAGGTGCGGGACGGCGAGGTGCCGGTCTTCTGGGCCTGCGGGGTCACGCCGCAGGCGGCGATCATGGCCTCGCGCCCGCCGTTCGCGCTCACCCACGCGCCCGGCCACATGTTCATCACCGACGTACGGGATGCGGAGTATCTGGCGTGAGGCGCGTTCTCATCGCATCGGACCAGGCGCTGCTGGTCGAGGAGGACGACCTCGAGGGCGCGATGCGGCTGCACGCCGCCCTCGTGGCCGCACCTCCGACCGGCGTCGTCGAGCTGGTGCCCGCGGCCCGGACGGTCCTCGTCCGGTTCGACCCCACGCTGGTCGACGAGGCGACGCTCGCCAAGGAGCTGTCCCACGTCGAGGCCGTCCACGGCGGTCTCCCGACCGCGGGCTCGGTGACGATCGGCGTGCGCTACGACGGGCAGGACCTCGACGAGGTAGCCGAGCTGCTGGGGGTCAGCGCCGAGCAGGTCGCCGCGCGCCACGCGGCCGCGACCTGGCGGGTGGCCTTCACCGGCTACGCGCCCGGGTTCGGCTACCTCGTCGGCGACGACCCGCTCTTCGACGTACCCCGCCGCTCCTCGCCGCGCACCCGGATCCCGGCCGGCTCGGTCGGGCTGGCGGGGACGTTCTCGGGCGTCTACCCGCGGGAGAGCCCCGGCGGCTGGCAGCTGATCGGGCGTACGGACGCGCCGATGTGGGACCTGCACCGGGACCCGCCCGCGCTCCTCGCGCCCGGGATGACGGTACGGTTCGAGCGGCTCGAGCGTGAGTCGGTCTCGGTCGCCTCGCCTGTTGCGCCGGCGGAGACCGCGGAGCACGCTTTTCGCGTCGAGGTCGTACGTCCCGGCCTGCAGCTGGTGCTCGAGGACCTCGGCCGCCCGGGCCATGCCGCGCTCGGCGTCTCGGCGTCGGGGACGGCCGACCGCCGGGCCCTGCGGGCCGCGAACCGCGCCGTCGGCAACGAGCCCGGCGCGGCAGGCTTCGAGCTCGCCGGCGGCGGCGCCGTCCTACGCTTCACCGGCCCCGCGGTCGTCGCAGTCACCGGCGCGGTCGCCGAGACGACGATCGTACGCAGCGACGGCCCGCCGCTCCCGGTCGAGCACGGCGCCGCCACCGCGCTCGAGGACGGCGAGGAGCTGCGGTTCGGCGCGGTGAGCGCGGGCCTGCGTGCGGTGATCGCCGCGCGTGGCGGCCTGGACCTTCCGGACGCGCTCGGCAGCCTCTCCAGCGACACTCTGGCGGGCCTCGGCCCGGGCGACCTCGGCGGGCGTCCACTGCGCGCGGGGGACATCGTCCCGCTGCGCGGCCCCGCGGCAGCACCGTACGCGGTGGAACCCGGTGCCGCGCCCGACGACCAGCTGCCCGCGCCCGGTGAGACCGTCGTGCTGCGGATCGTGCTCGGCCCGCGCGAGGACTGGTTCACCCAGGCCGGCGTACGCACCCTCGTCGAGCAGGAGTGGACCGTCACGCCACGCTCCGACCGCGTCGGCGTACGTCTCGAAGGAGCCGTCCCGCTCGAGCGCGCCGTGTCCGGCGAGCTGCCGAGCGAGGGCGCGGTGACCGGCGCCATCCAGGTGCCGCCCGACGGACAGCCCGTGCTGTTCCTTCCGGATCACCCGCTCACCGGGGGCTATCCGATCATCGGCGCGGTCGTCGACCGCGACCTGGACCTGGCCGGGCAGCTGCCGCCCGGGGTCCGCATCCGCTTCCGACCCGTCGCGCCAGAGGCGCCGGCGGCCGAGATCCGAGGAGACTGACATGCGCAGGGTGCTCATCGCCAACAGGGGAGAGATCGCCGTCCGCGTCGTGCGGGCGGTCGCCGAGGCCGGCCTGGTGTCGGTCGCCGTCTACGCCGACCAGGATGCCGACGCGCTGCACGTGCGGCTCGCCGACGAGGCGTACGTCCTGGGTGGCTCCACCGCCGCCGACTCCTATCTCAGTATCGAGTGGCTCCTGGCCGCGGCTCAGGCCTCCGGTGCCGACGCGGTGCATCCCGGCTACGGGTTCCTCTCGGAGAGCGCCGAGTTCGCGCGCGCCGTCGAGGCCGCCGGCCTGACCTGGATCGGCCCGAGTCCGGAGAGCATCGACAAGCTCGGCGACAAGATCACCGCGCGCCGGATCGCGCAGAGCGTGGGTGCCCCGCTGGTGGCGGGCACCGACCGGCCGCTGGAGTCCGCCGACGAGGCGGTCACGTTCGCGCGCGAGCACGGTCTGCCCATCGCGATCAAGGCCGCCTTCGGTGGCGGCGGGCGCGGTCTGAAGGTGGCCCGTGAGCTCGACGACGTCGCCGACGCCTTCGAGTCCGCCTCGCGTGAGGCGCTGGCCGCCTTCGGCCGTGGGGAGTGCTTCGTCGAGCGGTTCCTGGAGCGTCCACGGCACATCGAGGCGCAGGTGCTGGGTGACGGCAACGGCCATGTGGTCGTCGTCGGTGACCGGGACTGCTCGCTGCAGCGGCGCAACCAGAAGCTCGTCGAGGAGGCGCCCGCGCCGGGGCTGACCGACGAGCAGCGCCGCCGCATCCACGACGCCGCCCGCGACATCTGCGCGGCAGTCTCCTACCGCGGTGCGGGCACCGTCGAGTTCCTGATGGGGGCCGACGGGGTGATCTCGTTCCTCGAGGTGAACACCCGGCTGCAGGTCGAGCACCCGATCACCGAGGCGGTCACCGGGGTCGACCTGGTTGCCGAGCAACTCCGGATCGCCGCAGGCAAGGGCCTCTCCTTCTCGTCCACCCCAGCGCCCATCGGCCATGCGATCGAGCTGCGGATCAACGCCGAGGACCCGGGCCGCGGCTTCCTGCCGAGTCCCGGTGTCGTGACCGGCCTGCGGGTCCCCGCCGGGCCGGGGGTGCGCTGGGATGCCGGGATCGAGGCGGGCGACACGGTGCAGGGCGCCTTCGACTCGCTGATCGCCAAGCTGATCGTGCACGCGCCCGACCGGGACACCGCCCTCGTACGCGCCCGCCGCGCGCTCCGCGAGCTCTCGGTCGAGGGCGTCGCGACCGTCATCCCCTTCGATCGCGTGCTGCTCGAGGACCCGGCGTTCTCGACCGACGGGTTCGCGGTGCACACCCAGTGGATCGAGACCACGCTGATGCCCCGCCTCGAGGCGCAGCGGCGACCCGAGCGGGCGCCCGAACAGCCGCTCCGGCGGGTGCCGATCGAGATCGACGGTCGCCGGGTGATGCTCGGGCTTCCCGACGACCTGTTGCGCGGTCTCGCCGCGGGCGGTTCCGCGCCGGACGACGCACCGGCAGCGGCAGCCGCCGACCCGTCCGTGCTCGAAGCACCCGTTCCCGGCGTACTCGTCGAATGGCTCGCCGCCGACGGCGAGAAGGTCGCCGAGGGTCAGGACGTCGCCGTCCTCGACGCCATGAAGATGGAGACCCGGGTCACCGCGCATCGTGCGGGCGTGCTCTCCCGCGGCACCGATGTGGGTGGCACGGTCGCGATCGGGGACGTGCTCGGGAAGATCGAGTAGCTCTAGGCGGTGTGGTCGAGGATCGCAGGGACGGCCGTGTCCCAGGTGTAGGGAGGCGGCGGCTCGTGGCCGACGTCCTCGAGGGTGAGCAGCGTGGCACCGGGGATCTCCCGGGCCAGGACCTCGCCGTGGCCGACCGGCATCAGCGGGTCCGCGGTGCCGTGGATGACCAGGGTGGGTGCGGCGATGTCAGCGAGCGTGCCCTCGACCCGCTCGCCCTCGGGGGCGGCGTCGTGGTTCTCGAAGGTGGGCCGCATGTCCGGCGTACGCTTCACCGCCTTCTCGCACACCGCCCGCATCCGCTGCTCGTCGAAGCGCTTCGGGATGAAGGCGCGCTGGTCCTCGACCAGCATGGCGACCAGCGCATCGTGGTCGTCCATGTCGGGCATCGGCCGCTCGGCAGCCGCCGCGAAGAAGTCGGCCATCGCCTCACCGATCGGAGGCAGCTCGACCCCCTCGAACGCGGACGTGGTCTGGTCGAGTACCACGGTGGCGACCCGCTCGGGATAGAGCACAGCGGCGCACTGGGCGAGCGCGCCGCCCATCGAGATGCCGAAAAGGTGAGCGCGGTCGAGGCCGAGGGCGTCGAGAAGACCCGGTACGTCGGCGACCATGTCACGCCAGGTGTAGCCCGGCTTGCCGGCCGGCCAGGTCGTGGAACGGCCGGTGTCGCGATGGTCGTAGCGGATGACGTACCTGCCGCCGGCCGCCAGCGCCGCGCAGAAGTCGTTCTCCCAGTAGTCCATCGAGGCGGACTTCCCGCCGATCAGCAGGATCGGCGGGTCGGTCGGTGAACCGAACGTCTCCGTGCACAGCTCGATCCCGTTGACCGCCAGCATCTGCTCCATGGCGACCAGCAGATCGCCCCCGGCAGATCGCGTCAAGCGTTATTCGGCGTCGGCGGCGTACGCGTCGATCTCGCTCGACAGCCGAGCCTTGACGTCCTCCGGTGCGTAGGAGACCTCGACCGCGGTCCGGGCGAGGGCCGCGATGCCGGTCGTGTCGAGGCCGAGCAGGTCGGTCGCGATCTCGTACTCCTGGTTGAGCGTCGTCGCGAACATCGGCGGGTCGTCGGAGTTGATCGTGACCGCCACGCCGGCGTCGACGAACGTCTTCAGCGGGTGCTCCTCGAGCGAGGCAACCGCACCCGTGGCGACGTTGGACGACGGGCAGACCTCGAGCGGGATCCGGCGCTCGGCCAGGTGGGCGAGCAGGGCCGGGTCCTGGGCCGCCGAGGTGCCGTGACCGATCCGCTCTGCCTTCAGTACGTTCAGGGCGTCCCAGATCGTCTGCGGCCCGGTGGTCTCCCCGGCATGCGGCAGCGAGCGGAGCCCGGCGGCGCGGGCGGCGTCGAAGTGCCTCTCGAACTGCGGCCGCGGAACCCCGACCTCGGGCCCGCCGAGACCGAAGCCGATCAGCGCCTCGGGCCCGTGGTCGACGGCGTACGCCAGGGTCGCATCGGCCGCCGGGATCCCCGCCTCGCCCGGGATGTCGTAGATCCAGCGCAGCACGATCCCGAAGTCGCGCTCGGCCGATGCCCGGGCGTCCTCGAGCGCCTCGGTGTAGGCCTCGATCGCCATCCCGTTGTGCCCGGTGCCAGGCTCGCGCACGGCCAGGTCGGGACGTACGGAGGTGTAGGGGGTGCAGGTCAGCTCGGCGTAACGCACCTGCTGCGTCTGCGCCAGATCGCGCGCGATCTCGTAGGTCAGGTAGCGGATGTCCTCCGGCGTCCGGACCAGGTCGACGACCGAGAGGTAGACCTCGATGAAGTGCGCGAAGTCGCTGAACGTGAAGTAGTCCTTGAGGAGCTCGACGTCCGCCGGCACCGCCCCCGGATGCCGCGCCGCCAGCTCCGCGACGATCCGCGGCGAAGCCGACCCGACGTGGTGGACGTGCAGCTCCGCCTTCGGCAGCCCGGCGATGAAGGTCTTCAGGTCACTCACGCCCCGATCGTCACATGTCGTACGCCGCCGCGCGACTCGGTTTCATACACGTCAGAAGAAATGTCGGTGATCCGGATAGCAGGTGAGGGTCGACAAGGACCGCCAGAGATCTGGAACGCATATCCGGTGGACGCTGAGGACCAGCCTGGTGGCCATGAACATCAAGGACTTCGCCTACGGCGTGCTGATGGAGGCGCTGCCGTCCATCCCTGCCGATGTGCTCGAGGGTCACCTGGCGACGCTTCCCGAAGGCCCTCATCGTCGCGTGGGCGCTGATGCCGTGGCTCGACTTCGGCATCTCAAGACTGCCTGAGGTACCTGTTCGCGAATCGATCCGCGGACGCCATCTCAACCCCTCATCTCGTTGCGAACGCCCTGGGTGTCGGTCAATTCCGCGGTAGGGACGACGGCCTCGAAGACTCCAGGTTCTACCTCGGTAGCGTTGAGGCGCTGGATCGAGTACGCATCCGGTTCAAGGATCTGAACTCGCGCTTCGTCGCCAACCCGAGACAGGAAGCGTACGCGGGTCCCCATCCAGCGGGCGGTCACGATGATCTCGAATACCGAGTCACATTCGGCCAGCGGAACCTGGCTCGTGTGGATTCCTGGCATCGACTCGACGAACTGCCCGGTGGTCGGCGGAGCCCCTAGCGACAAGAGGCTGATGTTGTTCGTTCCAGGAATCAGCGCTGCCGGGAACTCCACGCCGCGCCATTC
This sequence comes from Nocardioides sp. NPDC057767, assembly GCF_042798275.1. Classification (NCBI taxonomy): domain Bacteria; kingdom Bacillati; phylum Actinomycetota; class Actinomycetes; order Propionibacteriales; family Nocardioidaceae; genus Nocardioides; species Nocardioides sp. NPDC057767. The sequence continues at coordinate 41,379 of NZ_JBHVKJ010000029.1, forward strand.
GGCGCGGGGGCCGATGAGCTCGGTTGGCGGAGCGTACCCCTTGGCATTCGCCCAGCCGCGATCGAGTCCGCCGTAGACAGACAGCATCCGCTGCTCGCCATCAGCGCGGATGCGCCAGAACTCGGTGCCGATCGGCACTCGCGTCCTGGCCAGTTCCCACACCGGCGCAAGCGAGGTGCCTTTGAGGAAACCGCTCGGGTAGGAAGGCCATGGCACCTCAGCGGTGGACGGCTTGGAGAACGTCATCATTGCGTTGGTCTCGAACCGCAGGACATCCACATACTCCGGCTCGTCTCCGAGGATCGCCTCCCAGCCGTTCGCCGCGACCAGTTCTGAAGCGTTCAGAGCACCAATGTCGCGAGCGTCAGCGACGTAGCCACCTACGCCGGCGTACCCCTCGTCTACGATGCGCGACGTGCCAGTTGGAGTGAGCAACTTCTGGACAACAGTCATGTCTATAGGCCCGTCAACTTCGTGGAGACGTCCTCAAGTTCGGCAATCGGTGCTACGACGGTCCATCCCATGTACTGATCGCCATCCATGCCCAGCTCCTTCGCCTTGGCCGGTGGACCGACGTACGCGAGAAGTACTTCCGTGTCGCTCACCTGCGAGTCAACAATTACCACCGCATCTCGCCACTTCGCTTGGACAGTTTCCTTTCTGCGATCCTCGACGACCTCCCGGGGGAGTTTGACCCAATGCTGTTCATCAGTCATCCCAAATTCGATTGCGTCGGGAAACTCCGAAGGATCAGGAGCCGCGACGTCTAGCCCGATCCAGGCATCGCCAGAGAACGACTGCTGGTAGTCATGGCCCCGGTAGCTGAAGTAAATTCCAGATGTGCGCATCGCAACCTCTCAGTTCCCTTGAGGAACCCATACTTTGTCTTGAAGAACCGCAACCAGGCGCTGGTTCCCGTTGTCCAGGATCTCCCACATCTCAGCACCTTCGCGCATCTGTACTCCATTGCTATAGAGCTCTGGAACCACGTCATCCGTAGCCTTCGTGAACCCGTTTCCGGTAAAAGGGTCGGTCCAGCCATCGAATTTCGTACTGCCGCCCATATCGGCGTTTCTCGGCACCTCGAGGTCGGCAACCTCATCGGTGCGAAAGCGAAGGACGTGTGTCGACGCATCCCCTTCCTGGAACGGGGTCCCGTCGTAGTCGAGGCGAAGTCCACGACGGATCTCTTCGGGGGTGCCGAGATGGGCGACATCGTCCGCCATAGCCACTGACCCTCGGACCTGCTGAACGTCGAAGTTGGGTCTGTTTCCCAGGATGTAATCGTCCGCCCCCGCTTGGATCAGGTTCCCGTCCTTGTCGAAGCTGGGCTGGCCGATCACCTTTTGTATCACCGTTCCCTTTTCGGGCAACGGCATGTCGTCGCGGACGTTGCGCAAGAGGCTCGTCTCCGCGTCGGTGAGCTGGGATGTGGGCTTGTTGATGAGATTGATGATCGAGTCGCGGTCGGTGCCATGCCGCTCCAGGACCGCATCTATCGCCGCCCGGTTGGACCCCAGCTGCTCCGGCGCGAAGTCAGTCTTGTGGACTGTGCCATCCATCATCTGATACTCGCGAGCCGTAGGAATCTCGTCGACCTTGCCCAGGTCGCCGAGGTCGTCGATGGCGTTGTCGAGCTTGCCGATGTCGCCCAGGCCGTCGAGGTTGTCCACGCCGCGCAAGGCCTTGGTCATGTCGCCCAGGGCGTCGAGGGCATCGGCGCCGCCCTTGACGCCGCGGGTGGCAACGGTGCCGGTTCCGCCAGTCAGGACTCCGGCGACGATGTCGGGGACGAGGTGGCCGATGGCTCGGGCCGGGTCGTCGGCCCAGGTGTCCCAGTCGAGCAGGCCCTTGCCGAGCTGTTTGCCGAACTCGAGGGGATCCTTCTTGAGGGCCTCCCAGAGCGCCTCGGCGTCTTCGAGCATCATCGACTTCTGAGCGGCCAGCTCCTCGGCGGTGAGGTCACCGGTGGCGAACTCGATGATGTCGTGGAGCGGGCCCATGTTGTAGCCCATCTTGACCAGATCCCAGACGGCTTCGCCGGCACCCTCGAAGATGCCGCCGACGAAGGCAAGCCCGGACTCGAACCAGTTGCGCTTCTCGGGGGCGTCCTTGCAGCCGACGCGTACTTCCCGGGCGCACCGAGCCGCAGCGAGCTTCACGTCGCTCTTGGCGGTCTCGAACATCTCCATGGCGCCGGAGCGGATCTCGGCCCCCGGATCCGTGAAGGGTTCCTTGGTGTAGGGATAGGTCATGCCACCGGCCAGCGCATCGGAGCGGGCCCGGTCGAAGCGGCTGGAGTATTCGGCGTAGTCGGACTTGGCCTGGGTGGTGACGCCCTCGCCTCGCTCATACTCCGACTTGGCGGTGGCCGCGTTCCGCTGGGCGACCTCCAGAGCCGCGGCATAGTCGATCAGGGCGTTGCCGGCGGCGCGAAAGCCGGTGCCGGCCTCGTACCAGCGGTTCGGTTCGCGATCATGGGCGTCGCGGAAGTTGTCGGCAGCCCGGCCGATCCAGCCCTGGGTGTCGATCTTGGTCAAAGCGTCGCCGGTCTGGTCGAAGAGCCGTCCTTTGTCGGCGCAGGTCTGACCCCGCGAGCGGATCTCGCCGGGGTTGCCCTTGATGGTGAAGTCGGGCACCGGCTACTTCCCGCCGCCGGTGATGGTGAGGTCGGTGGCGGCGGACTTGGCCTTGTCCATCTCGGCCGTGCCCTTCTCGTTGAGCTCGAAGTAGTTCATCGCGATCTTCCCGATCCGCCCGGACATCTCACCGACGTCCTCGCAGAGGTTGTTCATGCCGCGCTCCCAGCGGTCCTTGAACTCCTCCACTGCGCCCCAGACTTCCTCGGAGCCACAGGCTTCCTCGGACGGAACGAGGTCCTCGACGTCCTTGTCCTTGAAGAGCTCGACTGTCTCGGCCAAGCCTTGAGCTGCCTTCGCCAAGGACTCCAGATCGACCTCGAAGTCGTACGACGCCATCGTCCAGCCTCCCCCATCGTGTGCCGGGCGCGATGCCCGAGCCGCGTACGCGGAGACAATGTAACCTCAGGATCGGGTGCACATCCACCAGCGCCAGGGGAGCTCGTGAACGACAACATCCAGCTGACACTCGGGCAGCAGACCGCTGCGGCGAAACTCATCGAGGACCGGATCGCTGACCTTGAGAAGCTGCTGACCACGCTTTCCGGAGATATCGAGAACGCGATTCCGGGAATGATGGGAAGCGCTGCCGGAGGCCTCGTGGAGTCCCTGCAGACCTGGTTCGAGAAGGTCGGTGGGCTGGGGACCCTGATGCAGGAGTACGCCGCCGCACTGCGTGACGTCGACATCCAGCACACCACCACCCAGAACGACATCGTCCAGGAGGCCCACGGTCAGGCCTCGAACCTCGAGCAGCGACTGGGGACCCTCTGATGAGCGACAACAGTCTGATCGTCAAGGAAGCCAGCATCGACGACCTCGAGACGACCTTGAGGACGGCCGCCGAGGACCTGCGCACCTTCTTCACCGACCTGATGGACGAGGTCGACCGGATCACCGCCGGCTGGTCGGCCGAGACGGGCTCGAAGCAGGCCGCGGACCGGGCCGCACGCAGGATGATCGACGCCTCCGGCCGCGCCGCGAGCGTGCTGGAGACCATGGCCACCGCCGTGCACGACTACGGTGAAGAGGCACACGACATCGAGGTCAAGAACGTCGCGATCGTGGGCTAGTCCGGACCAGATCGAAGGCTTGGAGGCAGGCATGCGGGCGATCCACCACTGGGACCTCTGGGTCGACGACTTCGAGACCGCCTCGGGCGAGTGGGGCTGGCTCTTCGGCGAGCTCGGCTGGGAGGCCGGGGAGAAGGGTCACTTCTGGGAGGCGCCGGACGGGACGTACGTATTCATGGAGCACTCCACGGACCAGCACGGCACCCAGGACCGCCTCAGGCCGGGCGTGAACCACATCGCCTTCACCGTCGAGAGCCGGGAGGTGCTCGACCGGATGCGGGCGGCGTCGACGGAGCACGGCTGGCACGAGATGTACGCCGACCGCTATCCGCACGCCGGCGGCGACGAGCACACCGCGCTCTATCTGGAGAGCTCGGAGGGGTTCGAGGTCGAGATCGTGCTGGAGGTCGAGGATCTCACCGCCTAGCTGTAGTCCTCGTCGCCGTCCTCGTCGATGATGTGCATCGCAGCCTCCTCCGCAGAGGCGCCGGCGCCGTCGATGCCGGCGTCGATCCCGTAGACCTCGGAGTCGGTGTCCTCGCCGCCGCCCTGGTCGGGGTCGACCAGCCGGCCCGCTCGCTTGTTGCCGACCTCGCGGCCGTCGGGATCGTCGGCCTCCTCGGCGTCGTCGTACTCGACCGCGTAGGGATCCGGCTCCGGGATCTCCTGGTGCTGGCGCTGGTCGATGCACTCGCGGTGCTCCTCCTCCCACGGCGTGTTGCCGTAGTCGGTGGAGTAGTGGTCAGCGGTGACGATGCCGTGGTCGAGCTCGTCGCGCACCTCACCCTCGAGAACGTCCCCGGAGAGTGCGTCCTCGCCGGTGATCTGATCCTCGTCGTCGACGCTGTAGTCGCCGTAGTTCTCGCGCGATTCGCTCACCTGGGTCTCCTCATCGGCCGGGCATTGGGGTCATCGAGGCCCCCTTCGGTAACGTTAACCCGGTCCGGTATGGAGCGGAACCAGACGGACACAGACGACGCGGGGAACGACCGAGGGAGCAGACCAGATGGCGCCTCGCGCCCGATTGGCGGTGGCGGCTGTTGCCGTGCTCGCGGGCTCCTCGATCGCGCTCGGCGTGATGCCCGACTCGACCGGTCCGCTGGGGTCGTTGGGCACGCTGGCGGGCAACGCCTTCGCCCGCATCGCGCCGGACGAGGGCGTGGTGCCGTCGACGCCGACGAAGACCCCCGAGTGGGCGCCCTACTCGACCAAGCCCAACATCTTGATGATCACGGCGGACGACCTCGCCTACGAGGATCTCGAGTTCATGCCCCACACCCGCAGCCTCCTGGCCGAGCAGGGCACCTCGATGACCGAGGCGATCGCGCCCACGCCGATCTGCGTGCCGGCCCGTGCTTCGCTGCTGACCGGGCAGTACAGCCAGAACCACCACACCGTGACGATCAACGGCGAACGCGGTGGCTACGAGTCGATGGACCACACCGGCACGCTGCCCGAGGCACTGCAGGAGGCCGGCTACGACACCCTCTTCGCCGGCAAGTACCTCAACGGCTACGGCCTGCGCGGGACCGCCGAGGACGTGCCTCCCGGCTGGACCGACTGGCGGGCGACGACCGACATGTCGACCTACAACTTCATCCGGCCACGGATCAATCACAACGGCAAGTTCACGACCTACCACCGCTACACGACCTACGTGATGCGGGACCAGGCCAACGAGATGATCTCGGCGCCGGAGCGCGCCGAGAAGCCGTGGTACATGTGGCTCAACTACGTCGCGCCGCACCATGGCGGCCCCGGCGAGCCGGACGACCCCGAGGGCACCAGCACGACCAGGCCGGCGGCTGAGGACAAGCACTCGTTCGACGGTCTCGAGCTGCCGGACCTGCCCTACATGTTCCGTACGCCGACAGACGCGCCCCGGATCTCGGCCTCGCGCAAGTACTTCGACGCGGAGGGGCGCGCCGAGCTGCGGATCGCTCACGAGCAGCGGGTCGAGGCCGTCCAGGCGCTCGACCGGGCGGTCGCCAGCCACGTACTCCGTCTGCAGGAGACCGGCCAGCTCGACAACACCATCATCATCTTCTCCTCCGACAACGGCTACACGACCGGCGGCCACAACATCAACGGCAAGCTGATGCACTACCGCGAGACGCAGCGGATCCCGCTGATCCTGCGGGGTCCGGGCATCCCGGCCGGGCGGAGCCTGGCCACCGGCGTCGGCAACCCCGACGTCGCCACCACGGTCATGGCGATCGCCGGCGCCGAGCCGGGACGGACCCAGGACGGGGTCAACTTCATGCCCTGGCTCACCGCGCCCGCTCAGAACCGGGTGATCCCGCTCTCCGCGTGGCGGGTCAACGACGGTCACAAGCAGATCTACTCCGGCATCCGCTTCGGCGACTGGACCTACGCCCGCTTCTCCGACGGCAGCGAAGAGCTCTACGACCTGGCCGAGGACCCCTACCAGATCCGCTCGCTCGCGCTGCTCCCCGAGTACGCCGACGAGCTGACCGAGCTGCGCTCGCTGAGCAAGAAGTACGCCGACTGCGCCGGTGACACCTGCCCCAAGGAGTTCTACCCGGCGGACTGATCGGCCGCGTCGGGGGCATCGGCCGCGCAGCGGAAACCGAGGTTGCCCGCGGTCGAGTCGGGCGGGCTGCTGGAGCGCGCCGAGAGCCGGTAGCGATGGCAGTAGGAGTCGTGGCAGAGGTAGGATCCGCCACGCATCACCCGGGTCAGGCCCTCGGCGGGGCCACGCGGGTCGCTCGACTGGCCGGAGTCGACGAGGTCGCGGTAGTAGGTCGGCGAGAACCAGTCTGCACACCACTCCCAGACGTTGCCGATCAGCTGGAACAGGCCGAACCCGTTGGGGTCGTACGTCCGCACCGGCGCGGTGGTGACGAACCCGTCGTCCGCGGTGTTGGTGTCGGGGAAGGCTCCCTGCCAGACGTTGGCGTGGTGGGTGCCGTCCTGCTCCAGGTCGTCGCCCCACGGGAACCTCGAGCCGGCGCGGCCGCCGCGGGCGGCGTACTCCCACTCGGCCTCGGTCGGCAGCCTCGTCCCGGCCCAGTCGCAGTAGGCGAGCGCGTCGTCGTGGGAGACGTGCACGACCGGGTGGTTGCCGCGGCGGCCGACGTTGGAGCCGGGGCCCTCGGGTGTGCGCCAGGAGGCGCCACGCACCCCGAGCCACCAGGGCGCCTCGGGGGAGCGGCCCAGCACGTCGCGGGGATCGCCCTCGAAGGCCAGGTGGAAGACGGCGGAGAAGCCCTCCCGCTCGGCCGTGGTGACGTGGCCGGTCGCCTTCACGAACCGGGCGAACTCCTCGTTGGTCACCGCGGTCGCGTCGAGCCGGAAGCCGGGCAGCTCGACCTGGTGCACCGGGCCTTCGCCGTCGGCCTGGTAGCCCTCGCCGAAGGGGTCCCCGGCGGCGTACGTCCCGCCGGGGAGGTCGACGAGCGTCCGGCGGCGCTTGCGGGGCAGAGCCGGCGGACGCAGCGCTGGGTCAGGGCTGGGTCCGCGGGTCGCGCCGAAGGTCAGGTCGGAGGGCACGGCCACCAGCCTACGAGCCGAGCCTTTGGGCTCAGCTGTGCCTATGGCTTCGGGCTCCGCTTCAGCCGGGGTAGGTCGTCTTCAGGCTGCCCGCGCTGGCCACGACCTTGCCCTTCTTGCCGGTGACCAGGATGCCGGGCGCCCGAGCCTTGCCCGTGTCGTCGGCCTTGACCGTGGCGCTGCAGCTGGGCTTCTTGCGCGGGCACTTGAAATCGCCCGACATCCGGTAGGTGACGGTCAGGCTCTGGTTGTCCGCCAGCCCCTCGATGTACGCCGCCATGTAGGCGCACCTGGGCATGTTCTTCGGGCAGGCGTGCTTGTAGGGGCGCCACTGGATCGTGGCGGCCTGCGCCTTGCCGCAGATCTTGGCCGGCTCGCCGGTGCGGACCGTGCCCCACGCGTACGTCACCTTGGTGGTCGCCTCCACGCAGGCCTCGGTGCCGCCCTTGGCGACCGGGAGGGTGTAGGTGAGCTCCGGGTCCTCCCCGGCGGTCGGCTGCGCGGCGCCGTCGTCGATGGAGGCGACGCCGGAGGTGACCGCCGGTGCGGTGACCTTCAGCGTGACCTCGCGGTAGCCCGCGGCCGCGGCACCGGTCGGCATCTCGGGGGTGCGGGCGTAGCAGCTGTCCAGGGCGGTGATCGCCGCGACGTTCTTGGCGGCGAGGTCCTCGTCGCTCAGCCGCAGGTTGGTGACCGCGAGGACGCCGGCGATCGCCGGGCGGCCGACCTCGCGCAGGCACCGCGGTTCCTCGAGCGTCCAGGCACCGGCGACCTGCTTGCTCCAGGCGTTGGCGCCGCCGTCGGCGCAGTCGAGCAGCTCCGCGTACCACTGCGCGCCCAGCGCGGACGGCCACTCGCCGGTGTAGCTGAAGCCGCTGCCGTTCTTGGTGACCACTCCAGCGGTGGCGAGGCCGGCGCTGCCCTTGTCCTCGACGACCGCTTCCGCGGCGCACCGGATCTGCGCGGGGTCGGCCCACGACGGGGTGTCGCCGGCGAGGCTGAGGGTGCGCGCCACCGCCTTCTCGTCACCGCGCATCGGACCGATCTGACCGGTGAAGTAGGCCCACGCCGAGGTCCCGAGGAACGCGACCGCCACGAGCACCCCGACGATCACCAGCCAGCGCAGCACGCGGCGTACGGGCCGGGTCCGGTCGCGTCGTCGCCGCGGCATCGGAGGCAGCCCGAGCCGCCGCCGGCGCGCCTCCTCGGCCGCCGCGTAGGCGAGCTCGGTGGGCTTCGGTTGTTGTTGAGCGGTGCTTCCGGTGGGGTCGGACATCTCACTCCCTCGAGAACAGTTCAGCGAGGATCGTAGAGGGTAGTCCTTTCCGATACCGCCCGGCCTATGCCGGCACCGATGTCTTCGAGCTCGGACACAGTTTTTGCCGAGCCGTGCTCGGAGCCGGCCATGCGGGAGATGGTCTCCTCCATCAGGGTGCCACCGAGGTCGTTGGCGCCGGCCTGGAGCATCGCCCGGGTGCCGTCGACACCGAGCTTGACCCAGCTCGTCTGGATGTTGTCGATGCGGCCGTGGAGCATGATCCTGGCCAGTGCGTGGACGGCGAGGTTGTCGCGCATCGTGGGGCCGGGGCGGGCTGCGCCGGCGAGGTAGATCGGTGCGCTGGTGTGCACGAACGGGAGCGGCACGAACTCGGTGAAGCCGGCGTTTCCGTGCTCGCGGGCCTGGTCCTGGATGCAGGCGAGGACGCGGAGGTGGCCGACCCAGTGGCGTGGGTTGTCGACGTGGCCGTACATCATCGTCGAGGTCGTCGGGATGCCGACGCGGTGGGCGGTCGAGACGATCTCGATCCAGGTCTTCGCGGGCAGCTTGCCCTTGGTCAGCACCCAGCGGACCTCGTCATCGAGGATCTCGGCGGCCGTGCCCGGGAGCGAGCCCAGTCCGGCCTCGCGGACCTTGATCAGGAAGTCCTCGATCGAGAGACCGGTGCGGGCGGTGCCGTTGACGATCTCCATGGGGCTGAACGCGTGCACGTGCATCTCCGGGACGCGCTTCTTCACGGCCTGGACGAGGTCGAAGTAGGCGGTCGAGGGGAGCTCGGGGTCGATGCCGCCCTGCATGCACACCTCGGTGGCGCCGAGGTTCCACGCCTCCTCGGCGCGGTCGGCGACCTGGTCCAGGTCGAGGGAGTACGCATCCGCGTCCGTGCGCCGCTGGGCGAAGGCGCAGAACCGGCAGCCGACGTAGCAGACGTTGGTGAAGTTGATGTTCCGGTTCACCACGTACGTCACGGTGTCGCCGTTGACCTGTGTGCGCAGGTCGTCGGCGAGCCTGGTGACCTGGCGCAGCAGGTCGCCCTCGGCGGTCATCAGGGTCAGCGCGTGCTCGTCGGAGAGGTTGCCGGGGTCCTTCTCGGCGGCTCTGAGCGCCGCAAACCCCTCGCTGGACCCGGTGGTCGAGCTTGTCGAGACCACCCCGGAGGAGGCAGTTTCCACCGCAGCCTCCCGAACCGCCTCCCAGTCGCCGTAGACCGTCTCGAAGTCGTCGCGGCGGTCGTGGGTGCGCCCGGTGGTGTCGACGGAGGCGTGCAGGTCGACCCGGCCGGCGGCGGTGAAGCCACCGTCGGGCTCCTGCCACGGGCGGCCCTCGGGGCGGACACCGTCGCGGGCCAGCCCGTCCTCGTCCGCGAGCGCCTCGACGTGGGAGAGGACCCGCGGGTCGATCCAGGCCTGGCCGTCGCTCAGGGTGCCGGTGACGTACTCCGGGTGGACGGTCAGCCGCGGCCTCAGCTGGAAGCCGGCCTCGGCGGTGACCTGGCGCAGCGCGTCCAGCGATGGCCAGGGGCGCTCGGGGTTGACGTGGTCGGGGGTGAGCGGCGAGACGCCGCCCCAGTCGTCGATCCCGGCTCCCAGCAGCGCCCGGCACTCGTCGAGGTCGACCAGGTTGGGCGGGGCCTGGACCCGGGCCTTGGGCCCGAGCACGATCCGGGAGACGGCGATCGCGGCCAGATACTCATCCAGCCCCAGGTCGTCGACGTGGCGCATCGCGGTCGACGGCTTCGCCCGGAAGTTCTGCACGATGATCTCCTGCAGCCCGGAGTAGGCCTTGTGCACCTTCCGCAGCGCGAAGATCGTCTCCGCGCGCTCGGTGAGGTTCTCGCCGATGCCGACCAGCAGCCCGGAGGTGAACGGGATCGAGAGGCGACCGGCGTCCTCGAGCACCCGCAGGCGCACCGCCGGGTCCTTGTCGGGCGAGCCGTAGTGGGCCTCGCCCTTGGTCTCGAACAGCCTGCGGCTCGTGGTCTCGAGCATCATCCCCATGGACGGCGAGACCGGCTTGAGCCGGTTCATCTCCTCCCACGACATCACGCCCGGGTTGAGGTGGGGGAGCAGACCGGTCTCCTCGAGCACCCGGATCGCCATCGCCCGCACGTAGTCGAGGGTCGACTCGTAGCCGCGGCTCTCCAGCCACTCCTGCGCTTCCGGCCAGCGGTCCTCGGGCCGGTCGCCCAGGGTGAACAGGGCCTCCAGGCAGCCCAGCTTCGCGCCCTGGGCGGCGATCTCCAGGATCTCGTCGGGGCTCAGGTAGGGCTCGCGTCCCTCGCGTGCCGCCTGACCCGGCGTCTCCACGAACGTGCAGTAGTGACACCGGTCCCGGCACAGCTTGGTGACCGGGATGAAGACCTTCGGGGAGTAGGTCACCGTCTCGGGTCGTCCGGCCGCGACCAGCCCGGCGTCGCGTACCTTCGCCGCGGCGGCGGTCAACCGGTCGAGGTCGTCGCCCCGGGCCGCGAGGAGCGCCGAAGCCTCCGCCACGTCGAGGGCTGCGCCGCGTTCGGCCCGGGCCAGCGCCCGGCGGATCTGCTGAGGTGTCGGCTGCTCGCTCATCACGAGCAGCCTAGTAGGCCCCGCCCAGTTGTCGAACTAGTTGTCGATCTGGGCGCTCGCCCCAGGGGCGGTGGCGACGAACTTGGCGGTCCAGTCCTTCGGGCCAGACCAGTCGACGACGGCGCCCTTGCCCTCGCCGTCGGGGGTGCCCGGCCAGACGCACTTCGCACCCTTGCCCTCGGAGCACTTGCCGCCGTTGAGGGTGAGCTTCACGTTGAACGTCTTGCCGGGCTGGAACCCCTCGAAGGTCAGCCGCCAGGTGTTGCACTCGACCTTCTGCTTCGTATAGATCGGGTCGGTGCACTTGTCCTGCTTGATCCACTCGAGCTTCTTCGGCTCCGCCTTGCCGCAGGCGTTGGCGTCGGTGGCCTTCTCGGTGCCCCAGGCGAAGGTGACGGTGGTCTTGACCGCGATGCAGCCCTCGACGCCACCCTCGGTGACGGGCAGCTCGTAGGTGGAGCCCTTGAGCTCCTCGTAGCTGCTGCTGCCCGTCTTGGCGATCCCGATCACCGACTGCCCGCCGGGAGCGGTCGGCTCCTGCACGTCGAAGTCGACCTGCATGTAGGCGGGCTTGGGGGTCACCTTGGCACCGAGTGCGTCGGCCTTGACGTAGCACTCGTCGAGAGCCTTGACCGCCTTCTCCTTGGCAGGCCCGGCCGCGCCGGGGTCGCCGTCCTTGAGGAGGTCCCCGACGGCGAGGAGGCCGGCCATGGAGGTCTTGTCGACCTCCTTCTCCATGCAGCGGGTGTCGCCGACCTTCCAGTTGTCGCCGATCTCGGTCGCCCAGGACTCGGTGCAGTCGAGCAGGCCCTGGGTGAACTTCATCGCGTCGTCGGCGGGCCACTCACCGGTGTAGGTCCACTCGTCGCCCGCGTCGACGACGCCGTGGGAGCGCAGCTCGGCCGCGGGGACCTTGCCGACCAGGCTCTCGGCGGCGCAGGTCATCTGGTCCTCGCTGGCCCACCCCGGCTTGGGTACGCCGCTGGCGATCGCCTCGGCCGCCTTGCCGTCGTCGCCATGGAGACCGAAGATGCCGAAGCCCTGGGTGAAGATGCCGACACCGAGGAGCAGGGCCGCAGCGACGCCGCCGCCGACCATGGCGTAGAGCTTCTTCTTGTCGCCACCGTCGCCGCCCTGGCCGGCGTTGGAGTGGTGCGACGGCAGCCATTCGGGCTGGCCCCCACCGGTCGCACCGCCGGAGTTGGTCGCGGCAGCGGCGGCAGCCGCAGCAGCGACCGCAGGCAGGCCCTTGCCGCTGTGCACGACGGTGGAGTCGGTCTCGTTGGCGAGAGGTGCCGGGGTCGGGGTGCCCTCGCCCGGGCGCTTGACGATCGTCGGCTGGGCCTCGGCCTCGGGCACGGGTGTGCCGCCACCGGAGGTGCCGCTCGCGGTCGTGTCATAGCTGGCGCCGGGACGGGAGCCGAGGTCGGCGCCTGCCGCTCCGGCACCGCCGATGACTCCGCCGCCCAGGCCGGCCTCCTCGAGCCGGTCGGCGGCCTTGTCGAGGGCCTTGGAGAGCTCGGCAGCGGTCTGGAAGCGGTTCTCCGGCTTCTTGGCCAGCGCCCGCTGGATGATCGGGTTGATCAGGTCGGCACCCGGGGTCGCGGCGGGCAGCCGCGGCACCGGGCTGTTGATGTGGGCGCTCATCAGCTCGAAGTCGGTGCCGGTGTAGGGGGCCTTGCCGGTGAGGCAGGCCCACAGCAGACAGCCGGCGGCGTAGATGTCGCCCGCCGCGGTCGCCTGCTCACCCATGTGACGCTCGGGCGACATGTAGGGCAGCGAGCCCACCACCGAGCCGGCGCGGGTCACGTTGGAGTCGCCCTCGGTCGCGATGCCGAAGTCGGTCAGGTAGGGGACGAGCTCGCCCTCCTGGCGCTCCCACAGGAGCACGTTGGACGGCTTCACGTCGCGGTGGACCACGCCGGCGCGGTGGGCGTCGAAGAGCGCGTCGCTGACGTCGCCGACCAGCCGCAGCGCCTGGACCGTCTCCAGCGCGCCCTGGGTCTTCAACCAGCCGTGGAGGTCGCCGTCGGGGACGTACTCGGTGACGAGGTAGACCGTGCCCTCGACCTCGCCGTACTCGATGATCTGCACGATGTTGCGCGACCGCAGCTTGGCCAGGATGTTGGCTTCACGCTCGAAGCGGGTGATGAAGTCCTTGTCGACCGTGAGCGAGGGCAGCACCAGCTTGAGCGCCACCTTGCGCCGCAGTGCCGGGTCCTTCGCCTGGTAGACGACACCCATGCCACCTTGACCCAGGACCCGCTCGATCACGTAGCGACCGAACTGTTCGCCTTCCTGGGGGAACGCAACCATCTTTAGAACCTCGCCCTGATTTTTTTACCCGAATGACCTCTGCCGAAACCCTAGCGTCCCGTCAACGATCGTCGCGCCCCAACGCCACGGGCGAGACCAATTGTTAAGGCGTTAGTTAGGAAGTACGGCGGTGAGCCCGTCGACCTCCGCGGTGAACCGATCCTTCCAGCCCTTGGGTGCGGTCCAGTTGGTCCAGGTGCCGCTCGGCTTGGTCACGAAGGCGGTGTCCGAGCAGGACCCCGACGCGGACTGGCAGTTGCCGCCGTTGAGCTTCAGCTTGATCGTGACGCTGGAGAGCAGCTCGTAGCCCTCGTAGTGGAGCGTCCAGGAGCTGCACGGGGCGAACTTCGGCTGCGCGCAGGACTTGTCCTTCGTCCACCACAGCCGGCGGTCCTTCGCCTTGCCGCAGGCCTCGGCCTCGCTGGTCTTCGTGGTGCCCCAGGGGTAGCTGATCGACGCCTCGAAGGTGGCGCAGCCCTCCTGGCCGCCCTCGCGCACGGGGATGTTGACCTTCCCGCCCGACACCGGGGTCCACTCGGTGGCATCGGCGGACTTCGCCCGCAGGACCACCTCGCTGCCCTCGACGGCCGGGCCCTTGACGGAGAAGTCGACACCGAGCACGGCGGGGGTGGCCGTCGCGGTCGGCGCGGTGAGCTCGTCGCTCGCGTAGCACTCGTCCAGTGCGGAGACTGCCGTGTCGGCCTGCTTCTGGACGCCGGCGTCATCGACCTCCATGACCTGGGTGGTGATCAGGCCGGCCATCGCGGACTCGTCGACGTCGCCGAGGCAGCCGGTGTCGGTCAGCGCCCACTCGTTGCCGATCGCCTTGCTCCAGTCGCCGGCGCAGGAGAGCAGCCCCTCGGCGTACGTCGTCGCCTGCTGCCCGCGCCAGGCGCCGGTGTAGGTGACGGTCTCGCCGCTGGTCTGGATCAGCCCGGCCTTGCGCAGCGCGTCGCTGCGCTCGTCCTTGACCAGCTGCTCGGCGGCGCACTTCGCGTCGCCCTCGGAGGCCCAGGCCGGCCTCGGCGCGTCCGCGGCGATGGCGGTCACCGCCTTCTTGTCCTCGGCACTGAGCGGACCGAAGCCCAGGCGTCCGGTGAAGAACGCCCATGCCCCGGTGCCGAGCAGCGCGACCAGCACCACCGCGCCCGCGGCGCCCAGACCGATCAGCAGCCCCTTGTTGCTCTTCTTCGGCTGGTGGTGAGACGGCAGCCCGTAGGCCGAGCCGTACGCAACCGGGGGCTGTCCCGGAGGCGGACCGTAGCCGCTCGCCGGTGCCGTGGGCATCGCCATCGTGGGCGGCGGCGGGGGCGGTGCTGCCGGTGGCTGAGCGGCCGGCGGCGCGGTCGGCGGCTGCGCCGGGGGAGGAGAGGACGGCGGAGGCGCCGTCGGGGGCGCCATCGCCGGGGGTCCGGCCGGCGGAGGAGGCGGAGGCGGCGGGGTGGGGCGCGCGCTGGGGACCCGGGTCGCGTCCGGGTCGACCGGGTTGACCGGCTCAGACGCCGGAGGCGGGGTGGGCCGCGGCGTGCCGGGTCTCGTCTTGTCCTGGTCGTCTGGCCCCATGTCGTACGCCCCGCATGTCGGTGAAGTGGAGCGACCGGGCCGAGCGACCCGAGTCGTAGGGCACATCGTAAAGACACTTCACGGAATTCGCAGCCGAGACCTCAGTACCGGCCGGGATCGCGTGGCCGCGGCTGCGGCGGCGGGTAGACCCGCAGGTCCCGACGGGGCGGTGGCGCGTGCCCGCGCGGAGGCATCGGCCGGCCACCCGCCGGGTGCGGTTGACGAGCTCTCGTCCGCCCGCGGGTGAGTCCGCTCGGCCACCAGATGACGTCGCCGAGGTCGAGGTTGAGGGCGGTGACGAGGATGGAGCGGACGACCAGGGTGTCGAGGAGCACGCCGAGGGCGATCGCCAGGCCGATCTCGATGAAGCTCACGTGCGGCAGCGTGGTGAGCACCGCGAACGTCGCGGCCAGGACGATGCCGGCACTGGTGATGACCCCGCCGGTCGCCGAGAGCGCGACCAGCGACGCGCGCCGGGTGTCGCCGTGCTCGACGACCTCCTCGCGCACCCGATGCATCAGGAAGATGTTGTAGTCGATGCCCAGTGCGACCAGGAACACGAAGACGAACAGTGGGAACTCGCGGCCCTGTCCGGCGAAGCCCATCGCCTCGAAGATGACCGCGGAGAGACCGAGAGCGGCGCCGAAGCTGAGCACGACGGTGGCCATCAGCAGCAGCGGGGAGAGGACCGAGCGGAGCAGGATCATCAAGATGATCAGCACCAGCCCCAGCACCAGCGGCATCACGACCTTCGTGTCCCGGTCGGTCGCTGCGGCCATGTCGAGCTGGATCGCGGCGGTGCCGGTGGCCAGTGCCTCGGCACCTTCGACGGAGTGGACCACGCTGCGTACGTCCTCGACGGTGTCGAACGACGCCTTCGACATCGGGTCGGTGGACAGCGGGACCGCGGTCAGCGCGACCTCGCGGGTGCCGTCGGTCACCGGGGTCACGCCCTCGTAGCCGGCCTTCGTCAGCGCCTCGACGACGTCCTTCTCGCTGCCCGGGGCGGAGACGACCTGGATCGGGTTGGACGGGTCGCCGAGCTCGTGCTCCTCGAGCAGGCGGTCGCCGATCAGCGAGGGGAAGTCCTTGGTGTAGGTCTCCGAGCTGTCCAGCGTCGTGATGTTGAGCATCGAGAGCCCGCCGCAGCAGGCCAGCAGCACCGCGGCGGTGCCGATCCAGACCGCCCGCGGCCGCTTCCGGATCCACCCGCCGAGCCGGGTCCAGACGCCGCCGTGCTTCTCGCCGGTGGTGCCGTACGCCGGCCTGACCGGCCAGAACACCCAGCGACCCGTGATCACCAGCAGCGCCGGGAGCAGGGTCAGCATCACCACGAGGCCGGCGACGATGCCGATCGCGCAGACCGGCCCGAGGCTGGCGGTCGAGCCCATGGTGGCGACCATCAGGCCGAGCATGCCGACGGTGACCGTGCCCGCCGAGGCGATGATCGCGGGCGCCGAGCCGCGCAGCGCCGCCGCCATGGCGCGGTGCCGGTCCTGGTGCCGGCCGAGCTCCTCGCGATACCTGGCGATGAGCAGCAGCGCATAGTCGGTGCCGGCGCCGAAGACGAGCACGTCCAGGATGGCCCGGTTCATCTGGTTGAGGGTCAGCCCGGCGTACATCGCGCAGAGGTAGACGACGCCCATCGACACGACCAGTGCGACCAGGACCGAGACGAGCGGGAGGAACCAGAGCACCGGGCTGCGGTAGGTGATCAGCAGGATCACGATGACCACCCCGGCAGCGGCGTAGAGCAGCGCACCGCCGATCCCGGCCCCCGCCTCCATCTGGTCGGCGGTGGAGCCGCCGGCGCCGCCGATGTAGACGTCGACGCCGTCGATCGCGGTCATCTCGACCAGGTCGTCGCGCAGGTCGAGCAGCGCGGTCGGGTCCTCGTCGGCGTAGTTGACCACGAGTGAAACCGTGGCGACCTCGCCGTCGGCGGAGACCAGACCCTGCTTCTGGCCCTTCATCTCCCCGGTCGGGTAGGCGATCGCCGGCATCATCGGTGATCGAGCCTGTCGAGATCCATCCTCTTGCGACTGTGGATTCGCTTGGCTCGTGACCCCGTCGAGCGAGGCGATCTCCGGGATCTGCAGCACGATCGCGGTGTAGTCGGCCTTCGTCAGGCCACCCTCGCGGTGGTAGACGATCGTCGTGGTCAGGTCGTCCGGGTCCTGCACCTCGGCGAGCTCGTCGATCGCCCGGGTCGACTCCGCGTCGGCCGGGAGCCAGTCGGAGTTGTCGTGGGACTCGACGTCGCCGAGCTTGCCGGTCAGCGGACCCATCAGGACCAGCATCACCAGCCAGAAGCCGAGCACGACCCACTTCGTGACGGGTCCGGTGATGCTGGTCGCGAGTTGGGCGCCGATCCGCTCAGACATGCGTCCATGCAACCAATGCCCGTGGGGGCAAGGTCACCGGGGGACGGCCGGGCCGGCCGTGGGGGTAAGCGAGGTCACAGCCGGCCGAGGAAGTTCAGACCAGCCACTCCTTGACCTGGGCGATCGACGCGAGGCCGTCGGTGCCGAAGGCGGGCGTTACCTGGAGGCTGGTCACGCCGGCCTCCTTGAACGCCGCGATCCGCTCCTTCACGAACGACTCCGGTCCGACCAGGTTGCCGGCCTCGAGCCAGGCCTCGGGGACCTCGGCCTCGGCGTCGCGCTTGTGACCGTCGAGGTAGAGGTCCTGGATCTTCTTGGCCGCGTCGCCGAAGCCGTACTTCACGGCCATGTCGTTGTAGAAGTTCTTGCCGCGGGCGCCCATGCCGCCGACGTACAGCGCGATCAGGCCGCGCATCGTGTCGCGGTGGCGCTTGGCCTCGTCGGGGTCGTTGGTGATCGCGAGCAGGCCGCCGGCGGAGATCTCCAGGGGCTTGAGGTCGGGCGAGCGCTTGGCCAGGCCTTTGTCGATCGCCTCGCCCCAGACGTCGCGGGCCTTGTCGGGCAGGAACTGGAACGGCAGCCAGCCGTCGGCGATCTCAGCGGTCATGGCGACGTTGTTGTCGCCCAGCGCGGCCACCCAGATCGGGGTGTCGGCACGCTCGGGCCGGTTGAGCAGCTTGAGGGGCTTGCCCAGGCCGGTGCCCTGGTCGGCCGGCAGCGGGATCTTGTAGAGCCCGTCGCTCTGCAGCCGCTCACCGCGCAGCCCGGCGCGCAGCAGCCCGATGATCTCGCGGGTGCGGGCCAACGGCTTGTCGTACGCCACCCCGTGGAAGCCCTCGATGACCTGGGGGCCGCTCGCGCCGAGGCCCAGGATCGCGCGCCCGCCGGAGACGTTGTCGAGGCCGGCTGCGGTCTGGAGCAGCGCTCCCGGCGTACGGCTGTAGATGTTGAGGATGCCTGCGCCGAGCTCGACCGTCTCGGTCTTCGCGGCCAGGTAGCCGAGCAGCGAGACCGCGTCGAAGCCGTACGGCTCGGCGACCCAGAGCTGGTCGAGCCCTGCTTTCTCCAGGCCGACGACCTGGTCTGCGGTGTCACGCGGGTTGCCGAAGTAGGTCAAGGGCATCGCAAGCTTCATGCCGAGGAGGCTACCGTGACCGTGTGACGGAGATCAGGTTCGGATACAAGGCGTCCAACGAGCAGTTCGCACCCACGGAGCTGCTGAACTACGGCGTGATGGCGGAGGAGCAGGGTTTCGACTCGGTCTTCATCTCCGACCATCTCCAGCCGTGGCGGCACGACGGCGGGCACGCGCCGTTCGCGATGACCTGGCTGGGCGCGCTCGGCGCGCGCACGGAACGGATCGTGATGGGCACCTCGGTGCTCACCCCGACCTTCCGCTACCACCCGGCGATCGTGGCGCAGTCCTTCGCGACCCTGGGGTCGCTCTTCCCCGACCGTGTCGTGCTCGGCATGGGCACCGGTGAGGCGATGAACGAGGCACCGCTGGGTGTGGAGTGGCCCGAGGGCAAGGTGCGCTTCGCACGGTTCCGCGAGGCGGTGCGGGTGATCAAGAAGCTCTGGACCGAGGACCGGGTCACCTTCGAGGGCGACTACTACCAGCTCGACCGGGCGACCATCTACGACAAGCCCTCCTCGCCGGTGCCGATCTACCTGGCGGGCTCGGGTCCGGCCGCGACGAAGTACGCGGGTCGTGCCGGCGACGGCTACATCACCACCTCCGGCAAGGGCGCCGAGCTCTACAACGACACCCTGCTCCCGGCCGTACGCACCGGGATCGAGCTCTCCGGCCGCAAGCCGGAGGACGTCGACATGATGATCGAGGTCAAGGTCTCCTTCGACCACGACCTGGAGCAGGCGATGGAGGCCACCCGCTTCTGGGGCGCCCTCGGCCTCAGTCCTGAGCAGAAGCACTCCGTCGAGGACCCGGTCGAGATGCAGCGTCTCGCCGACGCGCTCCCGACCGAGGCGACCGCCAAGCGGTTCATCGTCTCGACCGACCCGGACGAGCACGTCGCCCGGATCAAGGAATACCTCGACATGGGCTTCACCCACCTGGTCTTCCACGCCCCGGGCCCGGACCAGGCCAAGTTCCTCGAGCTCTACGGTGAGGAGATCCTCCCCAAGCTCCGGGCTCTCGTCTGAGCCGGACCCTGGGCCCCGGGCAAGGCCAGGGCCCCGGCCCGGGAATCAGAGGCCGGGGCCCTGGGAGGACCGCCCCACATACTTACTACGCCACCCATTTAACTTGCGTTGCACCTGTTTGAGATCGGTTGCGAATTCCGTTTCCGGGGTGGGTGTCAGGCTCTACGCTCCCAGCCATGAGGGTGATGACCGACCTGTTCGTGGAGGCCGCCGAGAAGCACCGGCGCGAGCTGCGGGTGCACTGCTACCGGATGGTCGCGAGCTTCGACGAGGCCGAGGACCTGGTGCAGGAGACGCTGGTCAAGGCGTGGGAGCGCCGCGATCAGCTGACCGACCCCGAGGCGATGCGAGCGTGGCTCTACCGGATCGCGACCAACACCTGCCTCGACTTCCTGCGCCGCAACGAGCGGCGGCCGAGGACGTACGCCCCGCTGCCGGGGTTCGACCACGGCACCGGTGAGCCCCCGGAGCTGCTGGAGTGGCTCCAGCCGTTCCCGGACGCCCTGCTCGAGCCGGAGCGGCCAGAGGAGGAGGCGGTCGCACGGGAGACGATCGAGCTGGTCTTCCTCACCGCGATCCAGCATCTGACCCCGCAGCAGCGGGCGGTGTTCGTCTTCCGCGAGGTGCTCGGCTGGTCGGCCGCCGACACCGCGGCCGCGCTCTCGGTCAGCGTCCCCACGGTCAACTCGCTGCTCCAGCGGGCCAAGCCGGCGCTGCGCCGTCATCTGCCCGAGGACCGGTCGGCCTGGCGCACCGAAGGGCCCACCGAGGAGGAGCGCAAGGTCATCGACGCCTACATCGCGGCGGGAGCGAGCAACTGGCGCGAGGGGATCGCCGAGCTGCTGACCAGCGACGCGGTGCTGACGATGCCGCCGAACCCGTTCTGGTTCACCACCCGGCAGGCGCTGATGGACTTCGTGATGCCCAGCCTCGACCCGTCCTCACCGACCTACTTCGGTGAGTGGCGCTTCCTTCCCGTGAGCGCGAACCGGATGCCCGCGGTCGCCGGCTACGTACGCCGCCCGGGGACCACGATCTACCGGCCGCAGGTGCTCGACGTGCTCCGGGTGGTCGACGGCCGGGTCGCTCAGATCACCACGTTCGAGCCGCATCTCTTCCCCGCCTTCGGGCTCCCGCAGGCGCTGACCTGAGCACCGATCAGAAAAAGTTCTGGCGCACCCGATGAGTGGACGAGGTGGCGTACGTCCTAACGGTCAGATCACGCACACCGGGTGCGTGAGGACAGCTCAGGAGACATCGTGAACGCACAGCTTCAGGACCGCACCGCCATCGTGTGGGGCGGCGCGGGTGACATCGGCTCGACCACCGCGAAGGCCTTCGCCGATGCGGGTGCCCAGGTCTATCTGGCGGGTCGCACCGAGTCGACCCTCGCGGCCAGGGCCGAGGAGGTCGGCGCTGCCGGCTACGGCGTGGTCGACATCCTCGACGAGGACGCCGTGGTCGCCTTCGTGGAGCGGGTCGTCGCCGAGACCGGCTCGCTCGACATCTCGTTCAACGTCGCCGACCGAGGCGACATCCAGGGACAGGCGCTGCTGGAGATCTCGGCCGCCGACTACACCCAGCCGGTCCTCCGCGGCATCACCGGCTCCTTCCACACCGCTCGCGCGGCCGCCCGGCAGATGGTGGCGCAGGGCCGCGGCGTCGTGCTCGCGCTCGACTCCGGCTCCGCACGCGGCTCGGCGCCGGGCATGGGTGGGACCAGCGCCGCCGACGGCGCGCTCGACGCCCTGGTGCGGGACCTGGCCGCGGAGGCCGGGCCCTCCGGCGTACGCGTCGTGGGGATCTGGACCGCCGGGATCACCGAGACCTTCACCCCGGAGAAGTTCGAGCGGGTCGTCGGGACGCGGCTCCCGGAGGAGGCGCTCGCCGGGATCCTGGCGAACCTCGACGATCTGCGGATGACCAGGCGTTCGCCGCGGCTGAAGGAGGTCGCCGACACCGCGACCTTCCTCGCCTCCGACGGCGCCGGCGCGATCACCGGCACCTGGCTGAACGTGACCAGCGGGATGTACCCGAGCTGAGAGATCGCGGGCCGGGTTATGGTTCCCGGCATGTCTTGGACCAGGGGTGAGCCGCTCACCGACGTACATCGGGAGCGGCTCATCGCCGCAGGGCTCGATCCAGAGGTGCTCGTCGGGCTGGAGCTGAGCGAGATCACCGGGCCGCTGCCCGAGTGGTGGCACGAGGGCGGCAACGCGCTCTACCTGCGCGACGGCTTCCGGCTCGACCAGCGGCTGATCGACCTGCTCGGGTTCTACCCGTTCTCCGACGCGCTGATCGTGGTCGCGACCGACATCACCTCGATGCAGGCGCTGCTGGTCGGCGGCGACCGGCCGACGATCTTCATCGGCCCGGACACGAGCATGGTCTGGGGCGAGATCTACTGCGGCGGCGACTCCGCGGTGATCCTCTCCGGAGGTCTCGTCGCCACCTCACGCGCGCAGATCGACGCCCGCAACGGCGGCTCGATCGTCACCGCCCCCGACCAGCTCTGGGCCGCGAACGTCTACGTCGCCACCGACGACATGCATCGGCTCGAGGACGCCGAGACGGGGCAGCGGATCAATCCGTACGGCGCCCACATCCGCCTCGGCGAGCACGTCTGGCTCGGTCGCGACGCGATCGTCACCGGTCACGTCGAGATCGGCGACGGCGCCGTCGTCGGGATGCGGAGCATGGTCCGCAACCAGAAGGTCGAGCCGCGTACGGCCGTGGCCGGTGTCCCGGCCCGGCTGATCCGCGAGAACGTCGTCTGGTCCGGCGAGGACACGCCCTGACGATGGTGTACCGAACGGCCCGCCGTTCGTAACGTCCCATTCACATTGCGCCCGCCGCGGCGTCGCCGCCGCCACGCACTCTGGGTGCCATGGCATCGGCCTCCCGCCCCCTTGTGATCGGCCATCGCGGAGCACCCGGCTACCTGCCGGAGCACTCCTTGGAGTCCTACCGCCTGGCGCTGCGCCAGGGCGTGGACGCGCTCGAGACCGACGTGGTGATGACGCGCGACGGGGTCATGGTGCTCCGGCACGAGAACGAGCTCACCCGCACCACGGACGTGGCCTCTCGCCCGGAGTTCGCGGAGCGACGTACGACCAAGGTGATCAGCGGCAAGAAGTGGACCGGCTGGTTCACCGAGGACTTCACCTTCGCCGAGCTGCTCAGCCTCGGCGCGCCGACGACGAGCCAGCCGATCATCACCCTCGACACGCTGCTGCTGCTCGTCGCCGACGAGTCCCAGCGCCGCGGCCGGCGGGTCGGGCTGCACGTGGAGGTCAAGCACCCGACCTACTTCGCCTCCATCGGCCTGCCCGTCACCGACACCCTCCTGCGGACCCTCGCCGACCACGGCGTCGACGGCTGGAACAGCCTCCCGGGTCTGCCCACGCAGCGGCTGTGGCTGCAGAGCTTCGACGAGGCGTGGGTGCGCGAGATGAGCACCCGCACGAACCTTCCTCTGGTACAGCTGGTCGACAAGAAGTGGGGTGCGGTCGACTGCGCCGAGATCGCGACGTACGCCCAGGCCATCGGCCCGAAGAAGTCGATGGTGCGCAAGAAGGGGCAGCCGCCGACCGGCCTGGCCGACGAGGCCCACCGGCACGGCCTGAAGGTCTTCGTGTGGACCCTGAAAGCAGGTCGCGACCAGGCGAATCGCCTCTTCGAGGCAGGGGTCGACGGGGTGTTCGCCGACTACCCGAACCGGCCGATCGCGGCTTTGGTGGACGCCACAGCCGCGCAGACCGCCTGAGGCTGGCGCGCCCCCGTAGGGTGTGGGGCATGCCGCCCCTCAACGCGGACCGCGCGGTCCTGATCGCTGCTCGCGAGGTGCTGCTCCGGGACCCCCGCGCGACGATGGCCGCGGTCGCAGAGGAGGCGGGGATGGGCGTCGCCGGTCTCTACCGCCGCTACGCCAACAAGCAGGCGCTGCTGCGCGCGGTCGCCGCCGACAACTACCGCCGCTACATCGCCTTCGCCGAGGCGGCGCTGAGCGACACCGAGGACCCCTGGCACGCGTTCACCGGATTCCTGCGCCAGGTGCTCGACGACGGCCTCCCGCGCCTCACCCTCGCCCTGCGCGGCGAGGTCGACCTCGATCAGGGCCTGCGTGACCTGGACAGACTCGCCGTCGACACCACCAACCGGCTCCTGCGCGGTGCCCGCGGCAGCGGCATCCTCCGCCCCGACGTCACCCGCGCCGACATCGCCGTCATCCTCGAGCAGATCGGCCGCATCGACGTCGGGGACGACGTACGCAGCGCCGCCCTGCGCCGCCGCTATCTCGCGCTCGTCTGCGACGGCCTGCGTGCGGAGGCCGCCAGCAGCCGCCTTCCCGGCCCGCCTCCGCACGAGGCCGATCTCATCGGGCGCTGGGCGGGGGAGATCTCCAACGTCTCCTGAGGCGTCATCCCGGTCGGGCGAGGCGTCACCACACTGCCGACTCGGTCGGCGCGAGTGACGCTTCGGCCGACGTACCTGACGCCTCGGCGGGTTGAAGGTCAGTTCTTCCGGAGCAGCGCTGCGAGCAGCCCGATGGAGCCGCCGACGATCCAGGGGAGCGGGAGCAGCCAGCGGAGGTCCTCGACGCTGCGGATGGCCACGGTGCCGCTGACGATCAGTGCCCACACGACGACGAAGGCGAGGAAGACGAGACCCATGACGAGGTGGCCGATGTTGACCGGGTGTCGGCCGGTGGGCTTCGGCTCGCCGACGCGGTCCTCGAAGCGAGGTGGGGCGTAGTCGTGGCTCATCGGGTCCTCCTCTCGGCCGTGTCGACGAAGCGTACGGCTCTCGGGTCGCTCTCCTCGTAGATGTTGATCGCTCCGAGCTCGGCGGTCGCGGTCAGGCGCAGGTCGGCGTCGTCGGCGAGGCCGGGCTCGCTGCCTTCCTCCCCGGCGACGTGGGTGCGGGCCAGGACGAACCCGCCGAAGTCGCTGCGGGTCTCGTCGAAGACCTGGGCCTCGCCCAGCGCCCCAAGAGTCGCCTCCGCGGCGACGGTGGCGTCGTCGGGGACGATCACGGTGATCTCGCCGAACGAGCTGGTGATGTCGAGGCCGCGGCCGTCGAGCGTCTTCGGATCGATGGCGCTCAGGTCGACGACGATCGCGCCCGCGTCGACCACGTAGGAGGTCTCCAGGGCCGCGACGCTGCGGGGGTGGATCTCGATGCTGCTGCCGGTCTCGAGGTTCGACAGGTCGATCATCGTGAGCGGAAGCGCGGCCAGAGAGACGAGGCCGAGGAAGATCAGCCCGCCCGCTCGGCCCCAGAACGCGCCCAGCACGAGGAACCCACCGAAGACGGCCAGCAGCGCGGCCGGGTAGGCGCTGGCCGGGACCGGCATCCAGTCGGCGACGTCGACGAGCCCGAGAACACCCACCACCAGAGCGGCGACGGCGACGGCGCGGCCGAACAGCAGCGGCGGGCGCCGGCGGCCGGACGGCCGGATCGGCGCGTTCGGGTCGTACGTCCCAGGCGCCCACGGCGCCGGAAGATAGCGCGTCTGAGCGGCAGGAGCATGGGCAGCGACGTCACCGGTCGTCGCCGGAGCGACGGGCGGGATCCCGCCCTGCTTGCGACGGCCCCACTTGCCACGGTTGGCGTACCAGAGCGCGACCACCGCGAGCACGGCGAGCCAGAACCAGGGGACGCTGGTGTCGCCGAACGCGTCACCGAGCAGGGAGATCGCGGCGATGCCGCCGGCGATCCAGAGCAGGAGGTTGCGGGCCGGAGGCCCGACCGGGATCATCCCGTCCTCGGCGGCCTCCTCGGGCACCAGCAGCCAGGCCGCGACGTACACGATGCCGCCGGAGCCCCCGAAGAACACCGACACCACCAGGATCACCCGCACCAGGAGCGGGTCGACGTCGAAGTGGCGTGCGATCCCACCCGCGACGCCGGCGATGTGCCGTCCCTCCGGGGAGGCATGGGTCGTACGCCGCAGGCCACTGAGGTTGCGCAACTGCTCGCCGGTGGGGCGGGTGCGCGCCTCGGAGACAGGCGATGGCGGCTCCGGGGTTGGAGGCAGCGGCGCCTCGGGCGGGATCGTCACACCCCTACTCTGACCCCTCGGCCCGCCACAGACCATCAGGGACGGCCCTGAGTTCTCGAAGTGCCAGGATCAGGGTGAATCCTCATGGCGAGCACCTGCTGTTGGTGTGACGATGGTTGTCATCATGACGACAACCCATGCGACGGCGGAGCTGCCGGCACCGCCCCCGGAGCCCGCAGTGCGCCGCGCCTACCGCGACACCGACGCGTCGGTGATCGGCGGCGTGGCCGCCGGGCTGGCCGAGCACCTCGGCCTGCCGGTCCTCGCCGTGCGTGCGTTCTTCGTGGTGACGGCGGTGTTCAGCGGCTTCGGCGTGGTCCTCTACGCCGCCCTGTGGATCTTCATCCCCGCCGCGCCCCACATCGAGCAGTCCACACCGGGCGGCGAGAGCGCGACCCGCGGTGGCCGTCGCCCGTCCTCGCGCCCAGGAGGCGTCGACAAGGGCCCGGCGATCGCGCTGCTCGCGCTGGGCTTCGGCGCCGTCGTGCTCTTCGACACGGTCCTCGGCGCCGGTGCGCTGATCTGGCCGGCGATGCTCGGCGTCGCCGGTGTCGCGCTGCTGTGGCGCCAGGCCGACGCCGCCCAGCGCGAGCGCTGGATCGACGGCACCGGACGTCTCGACCTGGTGCAGATGGTCTTCGGCAAGGGTGGCTGGCGGGCCTATGTCCGGGTCGGGGTCGGCGTCGGACTGATGCTCTTCGCGGTGATCCTCGCGGGCGGGCAGCTCGACCTCGGCAACGCCACCGGTCTGATCATCGCCGGCCTGATCGTGCTCGCCGCGGGATTCCTGGTCGCCGGTCCGTGGATGCGCCAGCTCGCCAGCGACCTCGGCAGCGAGCGCGAGGAGCGGATCCGGAGCCAGGAGCGCGCCGACATGGCCGCCCACCTGCACGACTCCGTCCTTCAGACGCTCGCGCTGATCCAGCGCAACTCCGGCGACCCCGCGATGGTGCAGAAGCTCGCCCGCGCCCAGGAGCGCGACCTGCGCGAGTGGCTCTTCTCGACCCCGGCTGAGGCCGACGAGACCTTCGCCGCGGCGCTGAAGGCGGCCACCGCCGAGGTCGAGGACGGCCACGGTGTGACCGTCGACGTGGTGGTCGTCGGCGACGGGCCTTATGACGAGACCGTGAGACCCATCGTCGCGGCCACCCGCGAGGCCGTCACCAACGCCGCCAAGCATGCCGGCACCGGGCGGGTCGACGTCTACGCCGAGGCGACCGAGGAGGCCTTCGAGGTCTTCGTCCGCGACCGCGGAGCGGGCTTCGTCGTGGACGAGATCTCCGCGGACCGACACGGCGTACGCGACAGCATCATCGACCGGATGTCGCGTCACGGCGGCTCGGCTGTGGTGAGATCGTCACCGGGAGAAGGCACCGAGGTGCGGCTGAAGCAGCCTCGCACGAAGGAGAACGAACATGAGTGAGGTCAAGGTCGTCATCGTCGACGATCACGCGATGTTCCGCACCGGCGTACGCGCCGAGCTGAGCCGGTCGCCGGTCATCCGGATCGTCGGGGAGGCCGAGGACGTAGACACCGCCGTCAAGGCGATCGCCGACGGCAAGCCCGACGTGGTGCTGCTCGACGTGCACCTTCCCGGTGGTGGCGGCGTCGAGGTGATGCGCAAGGCGCCGGCGATCGACGGCTCGCCGCGCTACCTCGCGCTGTCGGTCTCCGACGCCGCCGAGGATGTCATCGGCACGATCCGCGGAGGTGCCCGCGGCTATGTCACCAAGACCATCACCGGCGCCGAGCTGGTCGCCGCGATCCAGCGGGTGTCCGGGGGAGACGCGGTCTTCTCGCCGCGCCTGGCCGGCTTCGTGCTCGATGCCTTCGCCGGCACCATCGCCATCGCCGACATCGACGAGGACCTCGACCGTCTGACCGAACGAGAGCGCGAGGTGATGCGCCTCATCGCCCGCGGCTACTCCTACAAGGAGGTCGCCGGAGAGCTGTTCATCTCGATCAAGACGGTCGAGACCCACATGTCCAACGTGCTGCGCAAGCTGCAGCTGTCCAGCCGTCACGAGCTCACTCGCTGGGCCAACGACCGCCGCCTGCTCTAGGGGTCCGGTCACGCGGGCTCGGGCGGCCTGGCCTCCATCAGGTGGGCGAGCTCGTCGGTCTCCGCGTCGGTCAGCGTCGTGAACCCGTCGCCGCGCAGGATCTGCAGCGTGCCGTCGGAGATGTCCAGGAACAGCCCCACGAGACGTACGTCCCGGCCGGCCAGCAGCTCCCCGAGCCGGTCGATCATCACCGCGACGTTGACCTGGGAGACCTGGTCGATCTCGCTCCGTCCGGCCGCTGCAGCGGCGAGACCGACCGGATGCCCGGCCTGCCACTCCTGGATCGCGGGCGTGGCATGGCGCAGCCAGTCGCCGACCGGTCCCGCAGGGACCTCACCGGCGCGGGTGCTCTCCAGCGCCGAGGTGATCGCACCGCAGCGCGAGTGGCCGCAGACGACGACGGTGTTGATGCCGAGATCGTCGACACCGAACAGCATCGGCGCAGCGACGGAGCTGTCCGTGCTGTTCGGTTCGGGCACGAGGTTGCCCATGGTGCGGACCGTCAGCAGGTCGCCCGGACCGCTGGACGTGATCAGGTTGGGTACGACCCGCGAGTCGACGCAGGTCAGGAACACCGCCTGCGGCGCCTGGCCGTCGGCGAGTCCCTCGTAGACAGGCCGCAGCGGCGCCGCGTGCCGGCGGTGGTACTCCCGGACCCCGAGGGCCAGCGGATGGTGCGGGTCGGCGTGGTCGGCGCGTACGTCTTGCCAGGCGCCCCATGGAAGCAGCCCTCGCGGGCTGATCGGAGGTGCCTTCAGCGCCCGCTCCTGACGCGGCGCCTCGGCGCCGTGCGGCCCGGAGTGCTCCACGAGCACCGTGCCGCCGGCGGCCTCGTAGCGGGCCCGCCAGTGGTCGAGCTGGTCGCGTCCGGCCGGGTCGAGGTAGTCGACGAGGAGGTCGAGCTCGACGAGCTGGCCCTCCGGGATCGCGTCGAGCCTGCTCACCAGCGTCGGTGTCGCCAGGAACGAGAGACTGCCGTGCACCTCGACCAGCCACTTCTCGCGGCCGTCGGCGGCCAGGCCGGCCTGGCGTACGTCGATCCGCACATGGACCAGCCGCCACAGCACCAGGACCAGAGCGGCGACCAGGCCGATCATGACGCCCTCGATGAGGTTGAGTGCGAGCACACCGGTGATGGTCAGCGCGTAGATCCACAGCTCTCCGCGGGCGTGCGCCTGGGAGATGTCGGCGGGCCTGACCAGGCCGGTGCCCATCATGATCAGCAGGCCGGCCAGGGCCGCGAGCGGGATCTGCTCGACGAGCCCGACCAGGACGAGGGCGAAGAGCAGCACCCAGACGCCGTGCAGGATCGCGGAGGCACGCGTGCGGGCCCCTGCCGCGACGTTGGTCGAGCTGCGCACGATGACGCCGGTGACGGGGAGACCCCCCAGGGCGCCGGAGGCGGTGTTGGCCAGGCCCTGACCGACGAGCTCGCGGTTGAGGTTGCTGCGCTGGCCGCCGTGCAGCTTGTCGACGGCGACCGCGGAGAGCAGGCTCTCCACGCTCGCGACCAGCGCGACGGTCAGCACCGCGCCGGCGATGGCGAGCGGGGTGCCCTCCGGCAGCGCGACCGAGCCGATCTCGTCGAGCAGGTCACCGCCGAGCTCGACCCGCTCGGCGCCGGGCAGCCACGCGGCCGCGAGGAGGGTGAGCGCGACGACGGCCACCAGCTGGCCGGGCACCGCGCGGATCCGCTGCGGGAGCCGTGGCCAGACGAGCAGGATGGCGATCACGCCGAGCCCGGCCAGGATGGCATGGATGTTGGGCTCCTGCGCGTTGCCGATGATGTGCTTGACGTTCTCGAACGCACTCGACTGCGACCGGCCGCCGAGGGCGACGTTGAGCTGGCCGAGCACGATCGAGATCCCGATCGCGGCGAGCATCGCGCTGACGACGGTGGGCGAGATCGCCAGCGCGTAGCGTCCCAGCCGGGTGGCGCCGAGCACGACCTGGAGCATCCCGGCCATCACGGTGATGGCGCAGGTTGCCTCCCATCCGAACTCGGCGACCGTCTCGGCCACGACGACGGTCATGCCGGCAGCCGGGCCGCTGACCTGCAAGGGGGAGCCGCCGAAGAGACCGGCGACGATGCCGCCTGCCGCGGCGGCGATCAGGCCCGCGGCGACAGGCGCGCCGGAGGCGACGGCGATGCCGAGCGAGAGCGGCACGGCGACGAGGAAGACGACCAGCGAGGCCGGTACGTCGAAGCGAATGATCTGGCGGAGCTGATCGAGCGGTCTGGACCCGCCGGTGGGCAGGGTCGGGCGAGGTGATGACACGTCAGAATCCTCCTTGCGGAGCCGAGAGCGATGGTGGCGGTCACGGTGAGAGTAGGCAGACGCATCGGAATTCCCCAAGGCGAATGTGATCAAATTCGTGTGATCGTTCGAAAACGTGTCGATGCGGTACCGCTTGAGGGGCTCCGAGGCGCGGGCTCTAGTCTTTGCCCATGGAGATCGTGCGGCACATCCTGCTCGTCATTCACCTGCTCGGCTTCGCGGCGCTCTTCGGAGGCCTGCTGGTGCAGATCAAGGCCCCTGACAAGGTGGCCAACGGACTCATGCGCGACGGCTCCGGCACCGCGTTCCTCGCCGGTCTGCTGCTCGTCGGCGTCCTCGAGATGGGCGACGGTCCGGTCGACCACGCCAAGGTCGGCGTGAAGCTCGTGATCGGCCTGGTCGTCCTCGGCCTGGTCATGTCCCAGCTGCGCAAGCCCAAGATCTCCGACGGCCTCTACTGGACGATCTTCGGCCTCACGGTCATCAACGTCTGCGTGGCGGTCTTCTGGTCCTCCGCGCACGTCGCTTCCTGAGCCTCCTCGAGGGCCCGCCGACCCACGACTTGTCGGTGCCACGCCCTAGGCTGGAGGCAGCATGAGTACGCCTGACCAGACCCCACTCGCTTCCATCATCCCGGGCCTCGAGGCCTTCGCCTCGGCGCAGCCGGCCGACGAGCCGCGTACGCAACGGCGCGGGCCCAGCGCCGAGGAGCTCCTCGACGGGCTCAACGAGCCCCAGAAGGCGGCGGTGCAGCACCAGGGTGCGCCCCTGCTGGTCGTCGCGGGCGCTGGGTCGGGCAAGACCCGGGTGCTGACCAGGCGGATCGCGTGGCTGATCTCCCAGCGCGGCGCCCATCCCGGCAGCATCCTGGCGATCACCTTCACCAACAAGGCCGCCGCCGAGATGAAGGAGCGCGTCGAGGCCCTGGTCGGCAAGCGCGCCCGGATCATGTGGGTCTCCACGTTCCACAGCGCCTGCGTGCGGATCCTCCGCAAGGAGATCGACAAGGTGGGACTCAAGTCCAACTTCTCGATCTACGACGCCCAGGACCAGAAGCGGCTGATGCAGCTGGTGCTCAGCGATCTCGACCTCGACCCGCGCCACTACCAGCCCGGCCAGGTGCTCAACTGGGTCAGCGACCAGAAGAACGAGCTGCGTGACGTCGAGGCGGCCGAGAAGGACGCCCGCAACCACCTCGAGCAGACCTACGTCGCGGCCTACAAGGAGTATCAGAAGCGCCTGCGGCAGGCGAACGCCCTCGACTTCGACGACCTGATCATGTCGACCGTCGAGCTCTTCCGGGCCTACCCGGAGGTGCGGGAGGTCTACCGGCGCCGGTTCCGCCACGTGCTGGTCGACGAATACCAGGACACCAACCACGCCCAGTACGCCCTGGTCCACGAGCTCTGTGCGGATCGCATGGACGACACCGCCCTGACCGACTCCTACGCCGACGAGGCGCCTCGCAGCGACCCGGCCGAACTGATGGTGGTCGGTGACGCCGACCAGTCGATCTACGCCTTCCGCGGTGCCAACATCCGCAACATCCTCGACTTCGAGCAGGACTTCCCCGACGCGACCACGATCCTGCTGGAGCAGAACTACCGCTCCACCCAGACGATCCTCACCGCCGCCAACGCGGTCATCAAGAACAACAAGGGCCGCAAGGAGAAGGCGCTGTGGAGCGACGCCGGCAACGGTGAGCGCATCGTCGGCTACGTCGCCGACGACGAGCGCGACGAGGCCCGGTTCGTCTCCGACGAGATCGACAAGCTCGTCGACGGCGGGCTCAAGGCCGCCGACGTGGCCGTCTTCTACCGCACCAACGCCCAGTCGCGCGTCTTCGAGGAGGTGTTCATCCGCACCGGCCAGCCCTACAAGGTCGTCGGCGGAGTGCGCTTCTACGAGCGCAAGGAGGTGCGCGACGCGCTGGCCTACCTGCGCACCCTGGCCAACCCCGACGACCAGGTCTCGCTGCGGCGGATCCTCAACACCCCCAAGCGGGGCATCGGCGATCGCGCCGTGGCCTGCGTCAACGCGCTGGCCGAGCGCGACGGGCTGACCTTCTGGGAGGCGCTGCAGAAGGCCGAGGACGCGCCCGGGATGGCCACCCGCAGCCTGACCAACATCAAGGCCTTCGTGGCGATGGTCGAAGAGCTGCTGCAGATGGTCGACGCCGGCGAGCGTGCCGACGTGATCCTGGAGACCGTGCTCGACCGCTCGGGCTATCTCGCCTCGCTGGAGGAGTCCGACGACCCGCAGGACGAGACCCGGGTGGAGAACCTCGCCGAGCTGGTCGCCGTGGCCCGTGAGTTCTCCGACGACCCCGTCGCCGCCCCGAGCGCCGACCCTGCCGACGTCGACGCCGGCACGGTCGAGCCCGGCCTCGCCGACTTCCTGGAGCGGGTCGCGCTGGTCGCCGACACCGACCAGATCCCCGACGACGAGGACGGCGTGGTCACCCTGATGACGCTCCACACCGCCAAGGGCCTGGAGTTCCCCGCGGTCTTCCTCACCGGCATGGAGGACGGCGTCTTCCCGCACTCCCGGGCCCTCGGGGACGGCACCGAGCTCGAGGAGGAGCGCCGACTG
Source organism: Nocardioides sp. NPDC057767 (assembly GCF_042798275.1). NCBI lineage: Bacteria > Bacillati > Actinomycetota > Actinomycetes > Propionibacteriales > Nocardioidaceae > Nocardioides > Nocardioides sp. NPDC057767. The sequence goes on from NZ_JBHVKJ010000029.1 coordinate 73,871, forward strand.
GCCTACGTCGGCATCACCCGCGCCGAGAAGCGGCTCTTCATCTCGCGCGCCGTCGTCCGGTCCGCGTGGGGTGCGCCCTCGCACAACCCGGGCAGCCGTTTCCTCGACGAGCTCCCCGTCGACCTGGTCGACTGGCGGCGCACGGAGAAGGAGATGTCCTCCTGGGGCCGGCCGAACTTCGCCGCCGACAGCTGGGGCGGTGGTCAGCGGCTCGGTCAGCCCACGGCCGCCGGGCGCCGCAACTTCTCCTCGGCCGCGCTGCGCGCGGATGCCGCGGCCAAGTCCAAGCCTGCCCGCGCTGTGCCTTCGCTCGACCCGGGCGACCGGGTCACTCACGACTCCTTCGGCCTCGGCACCGTCGTCACCATCGAGGGATCGGGCGACAAGCAGGTCGCGAGCATCGACTTCGGGGATACCGGGGTGAAGCGGTTGCTTCTCCGCTATGCCCCGGTTGAGAAGTTGTGACTCGGGGTGGCTGAGAGCTCACGGGAGACTCTGGTCGCTTAGGCGGCTGTCTCCTCGTGAGACGCCGACTCGGCTCTGTGCCGACCTGACGCGCGCAGCGCGTCAGGTCGGGTCTACGCCGTGCTCGTTGAGGGCGGCGTCGGGGTCGACGGCGTCACCACCGCCAGGGCGGACCTCGATGTGGAGGTGGTTGCCGGTGGAGTTGCCGGTCGAGCCGACGTAGCCGATGACCTCTCCGGGGGAGACCGTCTGGCCGACGGAGACGCCGTAGTCGCTCTGGTGGCAGTACCAGATCTCGGTGCCGTCGTCGAGGGTGATGATCGTCCGGTTTCCGTACGCCCCGCCCCAGCCGACCTCGGTGACCGTGCCGCGGGCGACGGAGCGAATCGGGGTGCCGTAGGGGGCCGCGAAGTCGAGACCGGTGTGGGTGCTGGACCAGTTGGCGCCCGAGGAGCCGAAGGTGCCGGTGATGCGGTAGACGCCCGCCGGGATCGGGAGCTCCCACAGGTTGGACTTGAGGAACTTGTCCTGCTTGTCCGCCTGGACGTCGACGCCCTGGAGCGCCTTCTCCCGGTCGCTCGCCGCGGTGTCGGCCTCGGAGCGCTCGTCGTTACGGGTCACGGTCGCGGAGCGGTCACCGACGACGACCATGTCGCTGTCGCCACCGAGCGCGGTGGCTCCGACGAGGCGTACGTCATCGGCGGCGACCATCGTCGGACCGCCGGTCAGCGCGATGCCGCCGATGGCGGCCGCAAGGGCGGCGGCACCTGCGGTCATCGGAACAGTCGGGCGGCCACCGGCGGCCGCGGCAGCGGCGCGGCGGGTGCGCGGCCGGGTGGGACCACCGATCCCGACCATCGTGCCGGTGGTCTCGACCGCCGGCAGGTCGTGGAGCTCGGGCCGGTAGGTCGCGATCTCGCTGATGCTCGGCAGATCGATGCTGCCCGTCTCGGCGCGGAAGTAGGACTCGGCCTGGTGGGCCTCGTGGCCGTAGTCGCCGGTGTAGTCGTCCTGGTAGAACGGCTCGGCCTGCGGCGCCTCGTAGTAGGGCGCGTCGGCGGTGTAGGTCTCGGCCGGAAGGTCGATCGCCATCGAGTCGAAGTCGATCTGCTGCGGCAGCGACACCGGCGGGGCCGGGAACGAGGTGGTGTCGATCTTGAAGGAGGTCGGCGGCGCGTCGAACGCCTCCTGGAACCCGCGGGGCTCCATGACCTCGGACTCGTAGGCCGGAGCAGGGGCCGGGGCCATCGGCGGAGCCGGGATCTGGCGGGCCTGGCGTACGGCACGGACCTTGCCGGTCAGCGGCGCGAACGTGTTGGCCATCCGCAACGGCTTCGGGGTGTGCGTCGGCTCGGGCGCCTGGAAGGTCGGCTCCGGGGCGACGGGCGCGACGGGCGCGGCCGGAGCGGCAGGCACGACGGGAGCGACGGACGCCGCCGGAATGCCACGCGGCGGGGTCTTGGTCGAGACCGGCTTGCTCAACGCGGCCTTCATGGGTGCCGGCTTCGTCGGCTGGGTCAGGAACTTGGTGAGCTCGGAGGTCGTCATGCCTCCGACACCGAGGTCCTCCAGCACCTCGGGAGTCACCTTGTCCGGGTCGATGCCCATCGAGGAGAGCAGATCGGCCAGGACCGGGTCGATCTGGGCGGCCCGGCGCTGCGTCGGCACGATCGGCCGGGACGCGGGCTGGACCGAGGACGGCGTCGGGAACGACGCCGGGAAGGAGGGGCCGCCGTCGCCCTCGACGAGAGCACGGAGCTCGCCTGTCGAGATGCGGCCGTCGGTGGCCTCGGTGTCGCGGGGAGACCCGACGACCGGCATCTTGCCGGTCTGCTCGAGGACCACGCGGTTGGGCCGGGCCTTGGCGACCGGCTCTTCAGAAGTCTCGGGGGCGGGGGTCGGTGTCGCGGTCCCGACGGCGGGGGACGGCGCGGCGCGCCGCTTCCCGACGTAGGAGGTCGATCCGGTCGCTCGCGGAGCGGGCCTGGAAGCAGGGCTGTCGGTCGCCGGCGCTGCGCGCCGCTTCCCGACGTAGCTGCTGCTCGTGGTTGCTCCGGGGGAAGGGGTGACCGAACGCGGACTGTCACTTGTGACGTCGGCTCGGTGGTTGCCCATCAGTTCATATCTCCGCTGTTCGGGGTCAGACGGCGAGCCATGACTGTAACGGACCGGAGGGCGCGGTCAAGAAATGTGGCACGCCCGTTTCGCTGATTTCACCTTCGGCGAACACCGAACCGGTCGCTGATCTGCGTATATCCGCCAGACTCGAAACTGGATTGCGACTTCTTCGTGGCACCCGAAACGCGTGTCTACGACCGGGTTTGAGTCTCGATAAGGTGTCGAAACCCGTCGGCCATCGCAGGGCGCGCCGCGCCGTAGGGGCTTGAACGGGCCTCCTCGGCCAGGGCCGCGGACTGTTACTCGAGGTTGCCGATTTGTTGGTATATGTCCGGTGTGTCCGGGGTCTCGCCCCGCTAGTGGCGTACGTCACGTCGTGGCCCCTGGGCTCGTAACCGCGCCGTGACGGGGTCTAAGGTGCTGGACGGACACATCTGAAGACGAGGACGTCGACCGCTGATCCCTGCGGTACGCCGCCTCGTACCGCAACACACAGACCAGGTGGATCAGTGGATCTCATGGAGTACCAGGCGAAGAAGCTCTTCGCCAAGCACGGCGTCGCCGTGACCGAAGGTGTCGTCGTCGAGACGGCTGAGGAAGCCAGGAAGGCCGCCGAGGAGATCGGCTTCTGCGTCGTCAAGGCGCAGGTCAAGGCCGGTGGCCGTGGCAAGGCCGGTGGCGTGAAGCTGGCCAAGACCGCGGATGAGGCGTTCGAGCACGCCTCCAACATCCTCGGTATGGAGATCAAGGGCCTCAAGGTCAACCGGGTGCTGATCACCCCGGCGACCCCGCCGGTGGAGGAGTACTACTTCTCCTTCCTGCTGGACCGTTCGAACCGGCAGTACCTCTGCATCGCGTCCGTCGAGGGTGGTGTGGAGATCGAGGAGGTCGCCAAGACCAACCCCGACGCCGTGAAGCAGATCGGCATCGACCCCGGCAAGGGCGTCGACGAGGCCAAGGCGCGCGAGATCGCGACCGAGTGCGGCTTCCCGGAGCCCGTCTTCGAGCAGGCCGTCTCGATGATCCAGAGCCTCTACACGGTGTTCACCGAGGAGGACGCGACGCTCGTCGAGGTCAACCCGCTGGCTCGCCTGGAGGGTGACAAGCTGGAGGCGCTGGACGGCAAGGTGTCGCTGGACGACAACGCTTCCGAGGTGCGCCACGAGGACCACGAGCAGTTCGTCATCCGTGACGAGGAGGACCCGCTCGAGGCGAAGGCCAAGGACAAGGGCCTCAACTACGTCAAGCTCGACGGCCAGGTCGGCATCATCGGCAACGGCGCGGGTCTGGTCATGTCGACCCTCGACGTGGTCGCCTACGCCGGCGAGGCGCACGGCGGCGTGAAGCCCGCCAACTTCCTCGACATCGGTGGCGGCGCCAACGCGCAGGTCATGGCCGACGGTCTCGACGTCATCCTGAACGACGAGCAGGTCAAGTCCGTGTTCGTGAACGTCTTCGGTGGCATCACCGCCTGTGACGAGGTCGCCAAGGGCATCGTGGGCGCGCTGGACATCCTCGGCAACGAGGCGACCAAGCCGCTCGTCGTGCGTCTGGACGGCAACAACGTGGACCTGGGCCGCCAGATCCTCAGCGAGGCCAACCACCCGCTGGTCACCATCGTCGACACCATGGACGGCGGCGCCGACAAGGCCGCCGAGCTGGCCAACGCCTGAGGTCAGGAGAGAGAAACATGAGCATCTACCTCAACAAGGACAGCAAGGTCATCGTCCAGGGCATCACCGGCGGCATGGGTGCGAAGCACACCGCCCTGATGCTCGACTCCGGCGCCCAGATCGTCGGTGGCGTCAACGCCCGCAAGGCCGGCACCACGGTCACCCACAAGGACGCCCAGGGCGCCGACGTGGAGCTCCCGGTGTTCGGCACCGTTGCTGAGGCGATGAAGGAGACCGGCGCCAACGTGTCGGTCCTCTTCGTGCCGCCGGCGTTCACCAAGGACGCCGCGATCGAGGCCATCGACGCCGAGATGCCGCTGATCGTGGTCATCACCGAGGGCGTCCCGGTCCAGGACACCGCCGAGGTGTGGTCCTACCTGCAGGGCAAGGCCACCCGGATGATCGGCCCGAACTGCCCCGGCATCATCACCCCGGGCGAGTCGCTGGCCGGCATCACCCCGCACACCATCACCGGCAAGGGCCCGGTCGGTCTCGTCTCCAAGTCGGGCACGCTGACCTACCAGATGATGTACGAGCTGAAGGACTTCGGCTTCTCCACCGCCATCGGCATCGGTGGTGACCCGATCATCGGCACCACCCACATCGACGCCCTCGAGGCGTTCGAGAAGGACGACGAGACCAAGCTCATCGTCATGATCGGTGAGATCGGTGGCGACGCCGAGGAGCGTGCCGCGGCCTACATCAAGGAGAACATCTCCAAGCCTGTCGTCGGCTACGTCGCCGGCTTCACCGCGCCGGAGGGTAAGACCATGGGTCACGCCGGCGCGATCGTGTCCGGCTCCGCCGGCACCGCGCAGGCGAAGAAGGAGGCCCTCGAGGCCGCCGGCGTCAAGGTCGGCAAGACCCCGTCGGAGACGGCTGCTCTCGCTCGCGAGATCCTGCAGTCCCTCTGACGTACGTCAGACC